>JBILWM010000164.1:0-3433 GCA_044369905.1 Terrimicrobiaceae bacterium
ACGTCGCGGCCAGTTTTGGTCTCCTCGTGGTCTGGCTCACATGCTCGCCATCGACGTCGCGCTCAAAAACGACACCCTGGAGTTCCTGTGGAACTGATTTTTTGCAACTATCGGAGATGCGCCCTTTCGAAGTAGAGCCGCAGGGTTTCCCGTGACGCGGACGCTCGCGGAGGCTATTGATGTTGGATGAATAAGTTGAATTTTGCGGATTTGGGCCTCTCGCCCGAGATTTTAAAAGCCGTTGCCGATCTCGGTTTCGAGGAAGCTTCTCCCATTCAGTCCGCTGCGATACCTGTTTTGCTCGAAGGGCACGATGTCGTTGGTCAGTCGCAGACGGGTTCGGGAAAAACAGCCGCATTTGCCATCCCTGCCATCGAGCTTTGCGTGGCCTCCGACCGATCGGTGCAGGTTTTGATCATGTGCCCCACGCGCGAGTTGGCCACTCAAGTCGCCGACGAAGTCCACAAACTCTCCGCACACAAACGCGGCATGCATGCCGTTCCGATCTACGGCGGCGCTTCCTACGAACGCCAGTTTTTCGAACTCAAAAAAGGCGTCCAGATCGTGATTGGAACACCGGGCCGTATCATGGATCACATGGAGCGCGGCACGCTGCAGCTCGGCACGGTCAAGATGGTCGTTCTCGACGAGGCCGATCGCATGCTCGACATGGGCTTCCGCGAGGATATCGAAAAAATCCTCTCCGCAACACCCAACGAACGGCAAACCGTTTTCTTCTCTGCGACAGTTTCCAAGCCGATCCGCGACCTGATCGAGCGTCACTCGAACGAGCCGAAATCCGTCAAAATTGAGCAAAAGCAGCTCACGGTTCCCGCCATCGAGCAGTGGTATTACGAAGTGCCCCAGCGCATGAAATTCGAGGCGCTCCTCCGCCTCATCGATTTCCATAGCTACAAACTCGGTATCATTTTTTGCAATACCCAACGGATGGTGGACGAGCTGGCCGACGACCTGATCGCGCAGGGATTCTCCGCCGATCGACTTCACGGCGGCATTGCACAGGCGCAGCGCACGCGCGTCATGAACAAATTCAAGAAGGCGGAATTCGAGTTTCTCGTGGCGACGGATGTCGCCGCGCGCGGCATCGATGTCGACGAACTCGAACTCGTCGTGAACTACGACCTTCCCTACGACCCCGAGGACTATGTGCACCGCATCGGCCGCACCGGGCGAGCAGGTCGCAAGGGCATGGCTGTGACCTTTGTCTCCGGCCGCGACATCTATAAGCTCCAGCACATCGAGCGCTACACCCGCACGAAAATCCTGCGTGGAAAAATTCCCACCGCCGGCGAGGTCGAGGAGCGCCGCGCCGAAGCCATGGTTCAAAAAGTGCGCGAGGTTCTGGATCGCGGCAACCTCTCCATGGCTCTCACCGACCGATTGCTCGAGGAAGGCTACAACTCGACCGACATCGCAGCCGCTCTCTTTGAGCTACTCGCGGGCCCGGAGACCCCGCCTGAAAAGGAAATCGAAGAACCCCGCAAAAAAGCCGCGCCCTCCCGCGCCGAGCATTTCCAGGATTCCTCGCCGAACCTCCGCCCCGCCTCGCGCGGCATGCAGTGGGTGCGAATCAGCGCCGGTCGCGAGACCCGCATCTCGCCCCGCGACATCATCGGCCTCCTCGAAGACTCACTCGGCCTCCCTGTCCGCTCCGTGGGCATCATCGACATCCTGCCAGGCCAATCTTTCGCCCAAGTGCCCCAGCAATTCCTGGATGTCCTCCGCGACGCCCCGCGCCTCATCGAAACAAATGCCGGCGATATTCAAATCTCACTGGCTCCCGTTCAGGATTCGAAAAAAGACTACAAATCCGGATCGAAGCAGAAGTTTCCGAAGAAATCGAAAGGGCCGAAGTAAACATTGTGTTGTCGGATGGAGAATTGGAGCCTTTCGACTCTGTCTTGAAATACGTAGGCAATTCCTCCATTTTAGTCCCATGAATACCGAATTCGCGCCGATCTTCAAACTGGGTCGGGCCGAGCGCCTTCAGCTTGTAGAAGACATTTGGGATAGCTTGGTTGCAGAAGGCGACATCGGTCCTGTTTCCGACGCAAAGCGCAACGAACTCCGTCGCCGCAAGGAGCAATACGCGCAAAATCCTGCTTCAGGGATCGCGTGGACTGATGTCAAACAACGGGCACGCTCCTTGCATGCTTGAAAAAGTTATCTTCACTCCCGAGGCGGCGGATGATGTCGCCGAGGCCTACGCTTGGTATGAGGAGCGTGAGCCTGGACTCGGTGAAGATTTCCTACGCTGTGTTGAAGCATGTCTCCTGCTGGTGTTAAGAAATCCAAGATTGTTTCCGTGCGCCTTGGATGATTTGGTCTCGTCATTTACTCCGTATTTCATTGCTCCCAAGACCCTGAAAAGTGGCGCAGGAGGCTTGGCTACGATGACTGAGCAAGCTTAAAAACATCCGCCAGCCGCGCTGGAGTCACACCTGCGAGGGATTCCACCGCATCGGTTGCCATATGCAGTTCTGCGAGCGGATTTGTTGTGGCCACGGCTAGCACGCGCATTCCTGCGCGCAGGGCGGCTTCGATGCCTGCATGGGCATCCTCGATGACGAGGCAGTCGCCTGCAGGAAGTTCGAGTTTTTCGGCGGCCAGCAGGAATACATCCGGAGCGGGTTTGCCATTCGTCACATCATCCCCGCAGACCACTGCTTGGAAATACTCATCCAGGCCGGTCGCTGCGAAAATGGCGTTGAGATTTCCCCGGGGCGTGGAAGATCCCACGGCTGCTGGAATTCCCTCCTCGCGCAGGGCGGCAAGGAGCTCTCTCGCGCCGGGAAGGATGTGCACGCCGGATTCCTTCACGAGTTGGCGGTAGATTTCTTCTTTCCGGTCTGCCAACTGCTGGACTTCCTCCGCATCCGAGGCCCACTGAAGAATCCCGGGAATGATGACTTGATTCTTTTTTCCGAAGCCGAGTTTGAAATGTCCCTCCGGCAGAGGTTTCGAAATTTCCTGTGCGAGGATTTCCCACGAGCGTTCATGCTGCGCGGAGGAATCAATCACCACGCCGTCCCAATCAAAAATCACGCCCTTCATTTGTGCAGTGGAGAAATTGTGTCCATGTGCCAAAGCGGTATCCCGCCAAATCACAATCGGCAAGTTTTCAAACCCGGAGATCTGCGAGCTCAAAAGTGCCTGCGGGCGAATTCGCGGCCCGAGCCCGATTTTAGATAACGCTCGAACGTCGCCGCCTTGGTCTGATCACGAAAAGCGACAGCCGTTTCAATGGTCCAAGGTTTGAATTTCGAGGTGTGCGAGACCTTGCCTGAGTTGTGTGCGGCGAGGCGTTGTGTGAGATCCGATGTCATGCCGATGTAGTGGCGCTCGGGCGCAACCTCGCTTTTGAGAATGTAGACATAGTGAAACATGCGTGAATTTCAAAAGGCTGGCTTGC
>JBILWM010000165.1:0-3422 GCA_044369905.1 Terrimicrobiaceae bacterium
GCCATCTGCCTGGTGGACTTTCCGGTTACCTCTCGCGCATCCGCATCGAACATGCCCAGAAGCTCATTGCCGGGGGGCGACTGAGCATGGGCGAGATCAGCGATCGGGTCGGCTTCACGGATCAAAGTTACTTTGCCAAAACATTCCGCAAACTCGTCGGCATGACTCCCGGCGAGTATCAGGCGCGGCTTGATTCATGACCCAACTCCTCCCGCTGGCACGATTTTCATCGGAGGCACGCATGCCGGCAGGGTTACGGAATTTTACCAAACAAAAGTCAATATTCTCATAACGGAAAAATCGGTGTTTGGATAAATTCGCTCTGATGAATTTATATGCACCCTCATTCGTGCTCAAAACAGAATGAGCGCCGTCTTCCATCAAGCCCTGAACCACGCCGGGATCGCTCACCGATCTCTCGAGTTCGATGGTGGTCACGAATGGTCCGTCGTGGCAGAGGCGAGGCCGCATCTCGTCGGTTTTTCCCCCAAAGCAGTGCGCTGATGCCTTTCCTGAATACTCCCGACCTCTTTCATACTCATCCAAAACTACCAAACCATGAAATCCATAACTCCACTCCTTGAAGAACAAGCCGGTCGCAGTCCCGCCGTTCGGCTTGCCACGCCGCAGGTGATCTTTTCCGGCGACAATGCTGCCAGCGTCACCCTTGAGCCCGCAGGTGATGGCCTTCATTTTTCCGCTCCGGCAGGCTCTGCTGCGGCGGGTCTGCGTGTTTCTTTCACGCCAAGCAATTCCGCCGACGGCGTGGCATTGGAAGTTTGCGTCGAGTCGCCCGTGGCCCTGCGTGGCGTGCAGTTGGTGCTGCCGCTTGAGCTTGGTTTGGGGTGGAAGAGCTATGTCATCGCGCCGGGTGTGATCTACAATGGCAACCGCTTTGTGGTTTCGCCGCAGCCTTACGCGCCTTATCTGCTGACCGAAGGCGTGACGCCCGACGGCTCGATCGTGGTGTCGGACATCCCGCGCCTAAGCGCCGATACCGGCTACCGCACCGAGTTGGCCGCCAATGCCTTTGCCATTCCCGCCGCCGGCGTGTTTGATCCGCAGCAGCGGATGGGATGTCTGGTCGGCTTCGACATCGACGGAGACTGGGGTGTGAGCGGCGTGAATCTCGTCACACTGCCGGGTGAAGCGGTGAGAGTGGAACTCTGCCTGCCTGTCATGCGCAAGCGCCGTTATCGTTTCTGTGATTGGGTGGATGTCACCAACGAGCCGGGCATGGACCTCGAGCCGGGCAAGCCCGTGATTTTCCATGCGCGCCTCATGCCGGTGTCCGCCGAGACGATTCCCGCCTTCATTCATCGGGTGGCCCTCCATGGTGATACCTGCGTGGGAAGCGCGCCGCGTCCGCGATCACTTTCATTCGCCGATGCGGCGGAGCGAATCGAGGCCAAGCAGGACGCCCACAACTGGAACGAGCGAAACGGCTATTACCAGAGCTCGGTGGGTGAAAAGGGCTGGATCCTGCAGACCGGCTGGGTCGGCGGCGGTGTGACCATGGCCGCGATGGCGATGTCGGAAAATCCCGAGCGCCGTCGCCGTGCGGTGCGCATGCTTGACACCCTCTGCCGCAATGCGGTGACGCCGAGTGGTTATTTCCACGGCCTCCACAATGGCGAGCGGTGGTTGAGCTTCGGAGGCAAGCGTCCCGGATGCCGCGCCTTTTCGCTCATCCGCCGACCGCTCGAGTGCACGCGCGATGTTCTGAAAGTGCTCGAACTCCTGCGCGAGCGCGGTGAGAAAATCGAGCCCGTTTGGGAAGCCGCAGCGAAGGGCAACCTCGAGGCGATGGTCAGCACCGCGGAGCGATTTGGTCATCTCGGTTACACGGTCGATTTCGACACCGGCGATGTGCTCTGGGGCGACAGCGCCTGCGGCAGCTTCGGCATCGAGTCGCTGGTGCGCGGTGCGGCATGGTTCAAGGAACCCCGCTACCTCGAGACCGCGCGCAAGCTGGCGGATTACTACACCACGCATTTCCTTGATCGCGGTTACACCTGCGGCGGCGTGGGAGATGCCTTGATGGCGGCGGATACCGAGAGCAACTACGCGCTGCTGGCCGGCCTTGTTCATCTTCATCGTGCCACCGGCGAAGCGCGCTGGCTCGAGCGTGCCGTGCAAGCCGCCGATCTCTTTGCCACATGGGTCCTGCGCTACGACGCGAAGCTGCCGGCGGATTCGCCACTCGGTCGCATCGGCATCCAGGCGCGCGGCGCCGTCTTTGCCAACACCCAGAATCAACACGGCGCGCCGGGTGTCTGCACATCTTCCTGCGAGGCGTTGCTCCTGCTCCATGAGGCGACGGGTGAGGACCGCTTCCTTCACATGCTCGTCGATATCGCCGGTTGCATCTCGCAAATGATCGTGCGTCCCGGCGACGAGTCGATCTGGCCCCGGCTGCCCGACGGATCCATCAGTGAGCGACTCATGACGATGGATGGAATGGCCCCGATCGGCCACACCGCCAGCCTCAGCACCTGGAGCGAAATCTCGATGCTGCTCACCGCGCGCGAACTTCCGGCCGTTTACCAAAGCCCTGTCACCGGCACCAAGGTCGCGTTCGATCCGTGTGCGGCTCCAATGAATCCGGCAACTGCCTGAAAAAATCATGAAAGAAATCAAGATCCCTGCCCGGTCGCTGCCGGTCGCCCATGAAGCCGACCTCGTTGTCGTCGGAGGTGGCCCCTCCGGCATCGCCACCGCTGTCGCTGCTGCCCGTCACGGGGCGAAGGTCGTCCTGCTCGAGCGCTTTCCAAGTGTGGGCGGCGCCGCCACCAACGCGATGGTCAATATCTGGCATTTGAGTGACCGCACCAAGCAGGTCATCGCGGGCCTCACCCAGGAACTCATCGACCGCTGCGGGGACGGCGTTCATGTGTTGCCGCGCTTTCCGACACGCTTCGAGACCCATGAGTTCGCACCCCATGTCATGCGCGTCGCGATGCACAATCTGCTCGATGACGCCGGGGTCACAACGATCTGTCACCTCGCCGCCATGGAACCGATCATCGAGGGAAACCGCATCAAAGGCGTGCTGGCCGATACCAAAACAGGGCGTAAGGCTTTTTTGGGAAAATTCGTGGTCGATGCCACTGGTGACGGTGATGTCGCCGCGGCGGCCGGACTCCCCTATGAGTTCGGACGCGAATCCGACGGGCGCGTGCAGGGGATGACCATGATCTACAATGTTTCCGGACTCGATGCTGCGGAAGTCGCCGCTCACCCGGAGGAGGCCGACCGCGTGCTGCAGCTCATGAAAGACCTGCGGGATCGCGGGGAGTTTCCCCAGTTCTTCGAGGCGGCCGCTCATTCCTACCTGCGAAGGGCGCGCGATCCGGAGGTCTCCTACAACATGTGCCCGGTGGCGGGAAATCCCCTCGATGAATTGGAACTCACCCGTTGCT
>JBILWM010000082.1:0-11855 GCA_044369905.1 Terrimicrobiaceae bacterium
GGGATCACAAGGAAGCATACTCAGAAATCCTTAAACCACTTCAAAAAATCGGGACCCGCAGACCCGCTTGAAATCAAGATCATCCAGGCCGGGTAGTCGTTTTTCTGCTCACTATGGGATGGTAGTGTTTCATGTTTGTGGGGAATCAGCAGTATTTGGCAGCCAGCGTGCGGCCTTGTTTCGCGCTCTGCACGGCGAGGTCGATGATGTGGATGGGGCGGCGCGACCACTCGGGCGTGATGACAAGCTTTGTGTCTTTGGTGAGGTGATCGGCGATGTTTTGATAAAAGCAGTGCCATTCGTCGGGGCGGTGCCTGCCCTCCTCGACGGTGAGTGACTGGCCGTTGCGCGAACGCAATTCGTAGCCGCTGTTGTAGCCGTGGATGTCAGTAATGTAGCTGCCCTCGGTGCCCGTGATCTCGAGTGTGCCGGGCTTTTTGTTCGAATCGATTGCGCTGATCGTGAGTTGCATCCAAACGCCGTTGCGGAAACGAATGGTGGCGCTGGCCTCGTCCTCGATGGTGTCTTTTTTCCATTTTGTTTTCGGCGCCCAGTAGCCGGATTTGGCGAAACCGCTCACCTCTACCACTTCGGAGTCGATGAGTTGCAGGCTGTATTCCAGCAAGTGCACGCCCCAATCGTAGAGGATGCCGCCGGAAATGCTGCGGCTGCCGCGCCACCAATCGCCAGGCTGCGCTCGCTCACCCATGCGCGCCTCGACACGCACGATCTCGCCAATGCGCTTGTTTTTCTTGATGTGATCAATGGCGCGGAGAATGCATCCGTCCCAGTGGCGGTTGTGATAGGTCGAGAGCACCACGCCGGCTTTCTTGGCGGCGGCGATCATGGCGTCGCACTCGGCGGTGGTGATGGCCAGTGGCTTCTCGCAAACCACATGGCGACCGGCCTTGAGACATTGCAGTGCGAGCTTCGCATGGGTGTTGTGCGGCGTGATGATCGTGACGAGGTTGACATCCGACTTGCGGAGCATTTCGGCGACCTTGGAGTAAGTCTGAATGCCGGGAAAATCGGTCTCGGCGACTTTCAAGCGCTCGGCATCGACCTCGCAGACGGCCACCGGTGTCATGCCGGCCTTTTCCATTTCCTTGAGGTGACCGCGCCCCATGTTGAAGGCGCCGCCGTAGCCGATGACTCCGACGCGAATCTCTGATGCGTTTTTGTATTTTTTCATGATGTTGTGTTTGGTGGAAATCAAAGTGCGTTCCCTGCCAAGAGGATCCCGTTGAGGGACATTTGAAAAACCTGCGGATAGATATCGAACTCGGCGGGATCATGTCCGAGTGCCAAGTAGAAAACGCGACCCTTGCCCCAGTGTTTTGTCCACACGACAGGCATCGTGCAGGTGCGTTCTTCGAAGGTGTAATCCGCCTCAGCAAGCACCCGGACGCCGGGATCCATGAGCATGTAGTATTGCTCGGACTTGTAGGGAAATTCCGTCGGTAGCCCCTGCATGATCGGATCCCCCGGGCTTGTGACCTTGACCGTGTAATCGCCCACATGGGGATGGCCGACGAAATGCCCGCCGACCATCCATTCATAATCGAGATCGCCACGGAAGGCATCGCCCATGCCGCCATGGATCCCTCCAAGTCCAACTCCCGCTCGCACAGCGTCTCGCAGACCTGCGCTTTCCTCAGGGGAAAGCTTCCCGCAGGTCCAGCAGGGCGAGATGACATCGAATGTCTGGAGCCAGTCCGTGTCGGCAAGGCGTTCCAGGCTGGTGATTGTCTCCGTTTGCCAACCGCGCGATAAAAGAGCTGAATTGAATCTATGGACGATTTGTTCAGGCTTGTGGCCATCCCAACCGCCTTGAAGGAACAGGAGTTTTGGGGAATTCATAATTGTTTGAAGCGTGTTTATTGGGTTTGATCACAAATTGCCATGGACAACCTTTTCAAAAACCTGTCTTTTCCGGTCAGATTCTGGCACGAGGAAGGAGGACCATTGCGTTCGATGACGCCATTGAGTTCGCTGGGCTTCATCCCCCGCAAGACCGGTTGGGTGCGCAGCCAATTCGACACAGCAAATTTCTCTCTGATTCTCAATGGTGGTGGCGAGTATCACAGGAAGGGGCACTGCTGGAAGGTCGAGGCCCCTTGTGTGATCACACAGTTGGATGGCGATTATTTGGAATACGGCCCCTCCGAGCCTCATGAATTCTGGACCGAGCTATACCTCGTCTATTCCAGCGGACTCATGCCGAGATTTGTCCAATGCGGATTTATCGAGGAATCGCGGCCTGTGTGGCCGATCTCGAATCCCTCCGCGCTCAGGCCGCTTCTTGAAGAGTTGGCGCGATGTCTCGTCACCAAGGAAAAATCCGCACGCATCGACCGCATCGCCGAGCGACTCATTCTGGAAACCCTTCTGCCTCCGCATGTGTCCGCCTCTTCCCTCATATCCAAGGCAATGGATGCCATCCAAACCAACTGGCAATCGCCGCCGAACCTGGAATCCCTTGCCAGCAGATGCAACATGTCGGTTTCCACCTTCCAACGCCGTTGGAACGAGTCCATGGGAATCACCCCGGCGCGTTACGCTCTGGGGTTAAGACTTCAAGAAGCGTGCCGACTTTTGATCGAAACCAGCGACTCGATCTCAGAGGTCGCCAACGCCTGCGGGTTCGATGACGAGTTTTATTTCTCCCGCTGTTTCCGCCGGCAATTCGGAAGCCCCCCGCGCACCTACCGTAAGGAACATCTCATCCGCAGCGGCAGGGCAGTGTAAAGACCCGTTACGCCCTTTTCCATCAACCCGCGTGAAAGCGGAAGCATGGCGCTCTTCCATGTTAGCTTGTTGCTTTTTCTACGAGGTCGCCCTCCACAAACTGATGAATTAAGCCGGAAATCAATGACTGGTATGGGATTCCTCTGTTCGCGGCGACCTTTTGAATTCCAACAATATCATGTTCAGACAACCGTATATTGATACGGCGATCTTTCTTGAATGTGTTGTCAGCGGCAGCTTTCAACTGCCTCAAAATTGCCTTGTCGGGCTTCCGGAGTTCTAACGCATTCCGTTCGTATGAGGCTTCAATTTCTTTTCTTCCTTGCGCAGTTTCATGCGATTTCTGACCCCTTTTAATAGTCATCGATTGGATAACACGAGTTGTCTCCGAGAGAACATCAGTCGTGGATTTGAGAACACGAGTCGTCTCCGAGAGAACATCAGTCGTGGATTTGAGAACACGAGTTGTCTCCGAGAGAACATCAGTCGTGGATTTGAAAACACGAGTTGTCTCCGAGAGAACATCAGTTCCGAAAATCGAGACACGAGTGGGGTCGCGGCCGAAAAACAATTTTAGGAGGGGCGGATTTCCGATTCTCAGCGGGCGCAATGTTCTTCGGCAGCCGGGCCGAACTCTTCGAGAAGTCTCGAAAGTCGGAGAACTTCTTCCGCATCGATCTCAGCAATAGCCGAGACTTCTTCAACTCCGAGTCCCTTGCGCAACATTTTTAGGGCTACTTTTTGTTGTCCGAGTAGCTCTCCCTCGGCGCGTCCCTTTGCTTCACCCTCGGCCCGTCCTTTCGCTTCGCCCTCGGCACGGCCCTTCGCTTCGCCCTCGGCACGGCCCTTCGCTTCGCCTTCGGTGCGGCCCTTTGCTTCGCCTTCGGCAATGGCGTCTGCGAGAAGCGTGCGCTCGACGCTCACGCCGTCCCAGTATTTCTCGTAGGCCGCCAGTTCGCCTTCGCTGAACCCGGATTCCTTCACGTATTCCACCGCCTCGCGCACCTCTTGCTGTGCGAGGAGATCAGTGGAAACCTCCGCCGACTTTTCACCGACTTCGGTGAGATATCGCAGCCAGAGCACTTGCAGGCGCTTTTCGGGCATCGTCTGTGGGCGAAATTTCGGCAATTCGACGAATACGAATTCCAACCCCTCGATCTGGCGCCCTGTATCAAGGGCGTGGACAATCCGGTAGTGGTGATACCACTCAAGACTGTCTTTGATGAAGGTATCGTCCACGAGGTTGAGCGAATAGACGGTTTGAAGGAGGTGGTATTCCTGACCGGTTTTCAGCTGCTTCACATAAGCCTTCGAGGCGTTGAAGAGCACCCGGTTCATGAAGCTATCGGTCCAGAGCATCTGCATCTCGACGATGAATTGGCGTTTTTTTTGGTCCACACAGCGAACATCCACGATGCTGTTTCGTGTCTCCGGGACTTCGGGGACCAATTCGCTGGGAAGATACTCAAGTTCTTCGATCTGGGCGTCAGGCTCCAGGGGCAGCAGCGCGTTGAGAAAGCTCTTGAGGAGGTGCGGATGCTGACCAAAAACCTTCTTAAAGGTAAGGTCGTTCTTGGGATCCAAGTAGCGCATATTGGGCACCATACACACTGGCCGTGACACGCGCAAGCCATCGATTTGATAACACGAGTTGTCTCCGAGAGAACAGCTGTTGTCGATTGGATAACACGAGTCGTCTCCGAGAGAACAGCAGTCATCGATTTGATAACACGAGTCGTCTCCGAGAGAACAGCTGTTGTCGATTTGATAACACGAGTTGTCTCCGAGAGAACAGCAGTTATGAAATTTGATACACGTGTTTGCTTCAAATGAACAGCTGTCATGAAAATCCAGGCAACTGTTCTGAAAAATGGAACACGAGTTGTCTCCGAGAGAACAGCGGTTATGAGAATCGAGGCAGCTGTTCAAAAATCGTAGACATGAGTTAGCACTGAGGGAACAGTGGTTCTAATATCGATGTCACAAGTCCTGTTGCAGGCGAAAATCAATTTCAGGAGGTTAAGCGACTATCCTGACCCAAATTTCTGATTGATTGCAGAGGTGGGGGACTTGGATCCTAAAGCTGTAGTTCAAATGCGGCGAAGGCTGACAATGGTAGCGCGGAACTCCCCGGTGAGGTTGAGTTGCAGGGATTTGCCTTTGAGGGTTGCCGACAGGCCTTGTTTTTCGGGCCAGGCCTCATCGATTTTCCATCCGCTGTCGGCGAACGGGATTTGCGCCGACTTTGGAAATCTTTTGCCAAAGGTGTGGGCGACGAGCAGGGCGCGTTTGCCGTTTTTCGAGGTGCGCAATACGGCTTGCCAGCCTTGCGGGTGACGCCAGCTTTTGCCTGTCTCTCCGTGGAAGGTGGAGTGACCATCGCGGATGATCGGATAGACGCGGCGGTAGAGTTCCATGGCGGAAACGCTGAGCTTCCACTGTGCAGCTGAGAGGTCATGGACCTCGCCGGAAAGGCACATGCGGCCGAGGAAGGTCGCAGCGAGCGAGTAGGCGAGACGCTGTGCGGTGTCGTTCTTGCGCAGCACCGCCCAAACCTGCGACTGGCGCGGCAGGATGAGGCGCTGGAGGTTGGCGGCTATGATCGGGATCTCGCGCGTCTCGTGCGCGTCGGAAAACGATCCCATCGCGGAGATCCCCATCATCGATGGTTCGAGGCGGTGACCGCCGGAGGAACAATTCTCGATGACGAGATCGGGAATCTCCTCGCGCATCTTGCGGAAGAATTTCTGGACACCCTCCAGATGCTGCCGCAGCCCCTCGCCGGGCGACTCCGCCCCATCGACACCGAAACCGATGGTCTCGTTATAATCCACCTTGAGATAGCCGAAGCCGTTGTCGCGCAAAAGGTCGATCACCTTCTTGGTCAGATAATCGAAGGTGCGCGGATCGCGAAAATCCCAGAAACGCCGGCCTGCATCCAGCACCCGTCCATCGCGATGCAGCAACGCGTCTTCATTGGCTCCACGGGCGGAGTGAATTCCCAGCGTCTCCATCTCGAACCAAAGCCCGGGAATCAATCCGCACTCGCGGATGGCTTGGGCGGCTGCGGCAAGACCATTGGGAAAAAGGCGTTTGCTCACCTCCCAATCCCCATGCCCCGAGGACCAGCTCGTCCCTTCCGCCTGATACCAGCCCGCATCAATCACCAGGTATTTGGCAGGCGTCCCTTTGATCCGTTGGGCTAGTGCCAGCAGATTTTCCTGAGAGGGATTGCCCCAGCTGGTGCACCACTCGTTCACCACGATGGGCAGCTCGTTCTCGATCTTCGGCAAATTCGCCAGCGGGCTTTCCTGTGCGGAACTGAGGCGCTGCGCGAGTTGATCGATATTACCCTTGATACAACCGATTGTGGCGACGGGCGTGTCGTAGGTTTCGCCTGCCTTCAATGTTTTGAACCAATGCCCGAACTCGCGGTCGGCCTGGCCACCTGAGAGCGCGACGAAATCATCCTTGCGGAACACTTCCATCTGCCATGAGCCGGGAGTGGCAAGTTGCGCGCCCCAAAGGACACCCGCCTCGCGATCCTCGAGCGCGACGAAGGGAAAAAATCCGCGCACCGGCATCGAGCCGACCTGGCCAAAGCGTTCGCAGGCGATGCCGTGTCCGATCCACGAACGCTCGAGTTGCAGATCCTCGATGCCTTGCGTGTCGAGGCGGCCTTCAGCACTCCAGGTCGAACGATAGCGATGCACAAGCAATCGATTCGGCGCGTCGTCATAGGCGTAAGGCGTCATGCCACCGAGCGAGAAGCTGCTGAGCATTTCAAGGGTCACTGGTTTTTTGCCAGCATTGCGAACGCTCACTCGGCTGGAAAAAACCGGCACATTCCCCTGCCAAGAAAGTTGATGTTCGCAGCGCAGTCCCGAGGGATGCTGGAGCATGGTGACGACGCTGGTGCCGCCGTTTTTCTTGTGAACCTTTTGACCGATGAATTCGAGAACGGCCGTCGAGTGCCCTGAGCGCATCGTGCGACCTTGGGAAAAGGAGCCACCGTAGATGTCCTCCATGCACTTGAGCTGCACGAGTGAGTCCAGCGCCCACGCGGGCCTCGGTTGCCACATTGTCGGCAGGCCTACGATCTCGACATCCGGCGGTAGAAACTCGCGGTGTTTCACCGGTGCGAGCGATTTCGGATGAAGCGAGAGCTGCGGCGCGCCCTTTCCTTCGGCGGGTGCGTCGAAGCGGATAATCGTGTCGCCGACGGTGAATTTGGAGAGGAGTTTGGTCATGGGAAAATTGCGCGTGTTGTTGAGATGAATCCTTGGCAGTTCTGCGCACTCGGTCAAAATGTTTAAGGCGAGATCAAAATCACTCTGTCGCGCGAGCAAAGTAACGCCTTCACAATTTTGTCGATTTCCGACGCGCGACGCAGGCTTTCTCTGGAAAGCCTTTTTCGCCAATGGAGCCCAATTTAAAATTTGGGATCCCTGCACTATGAAGCTTGGGTATTAGTCGTGATGGAAGAGTTCTTCCATATCCGCCCACCACTCGCCCGGTTGGCGCGATTCGAGCGGTTCCTGGCAGGGCTTGCAGACGGCCCACCATTCTTGCGTGCGCGGGTCGGTCGCTATCAGCGCCATGTCGGCATCGAAGTCGTTTCCGACATACTCGAAGTAGGAAAACAGAAAGCCGTTCTTGTGGTAGATCGAGTAGTTGCGAATCCAGGATCTCGGGCCAAGCGGCGGCGTGCAGCCGTTTGTATTCCTCGTATTTTTCCGGGCGGAGCCGGATCATGGAGCCGTAGCGTTTCATGGTGGGAGGTTGATTCCTCAGGCGACGCCGCACGCAAACCCTTGGTCAACTTTTGCCTTGCTCTCGCCCCTGCTCGCTGCGCCCTGCGGGCTATCTGCGATGTGCTTCCTCCGCTCCGCCCGTGGCTTCGGTTGGCTTAACCCAAGACAGGACAGCTCTGCCATCACGCCGCTTTGCTCCCATCAAGCCTGCCGTCTGCACGACCGAGACGGCCATGCTCCCCTTGGACGCCACCGCAACCTCTCGCGCGGAGCTCGGGCAGGTTGCCATGTAAACAAATTGCAAAAAATTTATTGGAATTTTTTATTGATCGGCCCTTGAGTCTCCCCATGCCCAAAACATTTCCTTCCGCTGATCAAACAAAAATCCCCACAACCATGAAATCGAAACCCCAGTGCTTTGCTTCCGGTCTCGGCGCCAACTGGCTGCCTGCCGCTCGATCACTGGCCATGGCCGCGCTGCTCGCACTCGCCGCCACCGCCTCCGCGCAGAACGGCACTTGGACGGGCGCGGACGGTGCCACTTGGAATACTTCGAATACCTCTTGGAGCGGAGTCTCCGGCACGCCTTGGGACTCGACTAACGGCACGACGGCCAACGCCACATTTAATGCGACCAGCGGGTCCGCCTCCGTCAGCGGCACGGTTTTTGCAAACACCATCACCTACAGCCCCGTGGGTGGTAATTTCTCGATCGCCAATGGGACCATCACGCTCGCGGGCACCACACCCACGATCAACAATTACGATCCCGCAGGCTCTTTGACCCTCGCCAGCACGGTTGCAGGCAGCGCGGGTCTCATCTCTAGAGGCGCCGGCACACTCGTCCTCGCCGGAAACAACACCTACACCGGCACGACCACGATTAGAGGCGGTCCGCTCGTGCTCGATTACAGCGGGCTTTCGAATACAGCCGACCCTCTCAGCACGGGCGCGGTTACGCTCGATATGGGCACGCTTGTGCTCAAGGGCAAATCCAGCGGCAGCACCTCCGAAACGATCAGCACCCTGAACATGGGCGCGAACCTTGGCACGGCGAATACCCTCAGGCTCGACAGCAATGGCGGCTCGGGCATCGCGCTGACCGTGTCGACTTTCGTCATGAACACCACTGCTGCGAATGTGCAAAACATCAACCTGATCGATCTCTCAAGCAGTGGATCGAACTCGATCACGGTTAGCGCTCTGGGAACTGGAACAGCCGTCGCCAATGGAGTGATCATGGGCAATAGTAACCGCGCCAACCTCGTAGTGCGCGATTCGAGCGGCTACGGCTTCGCCACCCTCTCGGGCGCCAGCAGCGGGACCATCGGGCGGCTTTCGACCGGCACAACGCTCAACGCGACCCTTTCCAGCAACACCGCAAACTACCGCCTCACGAATGCCGGCACACTTACTCGCACGGCAAATCTCGACTATTCGACGATCACGCTGGATTCCACGGCCGGGGCGGTCACTTTGGATATGGGGGCTAACAATCTTGCCCCGAGCGGAAATGGTCGCGGTATCTTAATCACTGGGCCGAACGATGTGAGCATCACCGGCACCGGCAGGTTGGAGGGAGTCGCAGCCGCCTGGTTCCACAACTACTCGACCGGCACATTCACCTATGGCCTGAGCACGGCTGCAAGCACTGGTGCCTCGCTGATATTCGGCGGCAGCGGATTGACGGTGTGGACCGGCACCTCTAACAAGACATCCAGCTCCGACAGCCTCTACATGGAAGGCGGCATCTTCCGGCCCACGACCGCGCAGAATTGGACTACTGGCTTTGGCGTCGCGCTAGGGGGCGTTTGGGTTTCCAGTGGGGCTGTTTTGGAAGTCGGCGCCGATCTCAACGGAGCCACTGCAGGCGACTTGAGCAATACAATCGGAAATACTGCAAGCTCTGGCCATATCCGCTTCTGGGGCAGCTCCGGAGTGAGTGCTTTTGGCGCCAATCGCTCGGTGAATTTTGGTCCTGGATCGAGCCTCACTTGGGGCAGCAACAGCTTCTTGACCGATGCCGGCGGCACTGGCGATGGCAACTATGTTTTCAAACTCTCTTCGAGCCGATCTGACTCAACCGTCACCGTGCAGAACGCCATCGCGCTTGGCAGCCTGAACCGCACAGTCGAAGTGGCAAACGGCAGCGCGGCTACAGATGCCATTCTCACTGGCGTGCTTTCTGGCACCGGCGGCCTCGTCAAAAGCGGCGCAGGAGCACTGACACTCTCAAATACCAACACCTACACCGGTGCCACGACGATCAATGAAGGCACACTGAGCATCGCCGCAATCACCAACGGCGGAGTCGCGGGCGCCCTCGGCAACTCAACCAACACCGCAGGCAACCTCGTCCTCGGCGGTGGCACCTTGGAATACACCGGCACCGCCTCAGGCACCACCAATCGCGACTTCACTCTCACGAACGGCACCACCAGTGGGATCAGTGTGAGCAACTCCACTGTTTCCCTGACTATTTCTGGAGCCGCCGCCACATCGACCGGCAACCTGACCAAATCCGGCGCTGGCACACTCATCCTCTCGGGTGCGAATGCCTACACCGGCGACACAATTATCAGTGCTGGCACACTGCAAATCGGCGCAGGCAGCACCACAGGCTCGATCTCATCCAGCAGTGCCATCACGAACAACGGCACGCTGGTGATCAACCGCAGCGATGCCATCACCCTTTCCAATACGATCTCCGGCACAGGCAACCTGGCCAAGCTCGGCACCAATACCCTCACGCTTTCCGGCGCATCCGCTAATACCTACAATGGCACCACGACGGTGAGTAACGGCACGCTTACGCTGGATAAAACCTCCGGGGTCGTTGCGGTCGGAGGCGATCTGGTTCTTAATGGCTCGTCGAAGCTCCTCTACGGCGCATCCAAGAACGAGCAAATCGCCAACACAGCGTCCATCACCCTCAACGGCTCGCAGAGCGTTTTCAACGGGTCCACTTGGAATAGCACTACCGGAACAATTCAATCCAACATTACGGAAACCATCGGCAGCCTGACGGTTAGAGACGGTCAGTTCAACACTGGAACCACATCAAACTGGACTGTCACGGGAGCGGGTGTTGTCGATGGAAGCAGTGGCGATGCCCGCTTCGCGGCATTCTCCGGCACAAGAATCAGTTTCAATAGCCTGAGCCTCACTGCGATGAACGGAACAACTATTGGCACCTCCGAAGACAGCTTTGTCCTTGGAGGAAATCAACTTAATGCAACAACGCTCACCGTGGGAAGTGGCGGGCTAACCCTCAATGGAAGCACACTGGGTTTGAACAAGGGAGTTAGTTCCGGGAATGCAGGCAGCCGTCTTATCTTGGATGGCAATATCACCACAACCGGCTCCAGCGCCTCATTTATAGCCAGCAATCTTGGAACTTTCGGCAATAGCACTATCCAGTTGAGCAGCACAGCTGGAAGCGTCAACCGCACCATTACCTCCGGCAGCGGAGCGGATTTGACGATCAGCGTGGCGATCACCAACGGAAATGCCACGACAGCCGGCATCATCAAAGACGGCCTGGGCACTCTTACGCTCAGCGGCAACAATACCTACAGCGGCGCGACCACCGTCGCAGGCGGCACACTCCTTCTCTCCGGCACAGGCACACTCGGCACCAGCACGATCAGCCTCACCGGCGGCACGCTCGACATGGGCGGCAAGAGCCTCACGAACACTTTCGGCAGCCTCACCGGCGGCACGCTCTCCAACGGCACGCTCACCAACAACGGCGGAAACTACGACCTGCAAAGCGGCACCGTCAGCGCCACCCTCGCCGGAACCAACGGCGTGAACAAAACCGGTAGCGGCACGGTTAGACTCACCGGTCAGAACACCTACCAAGGCGCCACCACCGTCCAGAATGGCACGCTAGAAATCGCCTCAACTGGAGCCATCGGCAATACCTCGAGAATCGATGTGAATAATAGCGGGTCCATTCTCTTGGTCACGGTTGGGGACACTCTGAACAACACGGCGGCAATCAACCTCAATGATGGCCAAATGTCTTTAATGGGAAACTTCAGCGAAACCTTCGGAAACCTGACATCCAATGGTTCCTCACGCATTGATCTGGCCAGTTTTAGCGGCGTCCTACGCTTCGGTGGAGTTGGTTCTTGGGGAGCCAATACCCAACTGGCAATCTTGAACTGGAATTCTGGCACACAGAATATCGTGTTCACGGATAATACCAATCTGAGTTCATATCTGAACCCACTACTGTCCGGTTATAAGTTAAACAGCTCCAGTTGATTAGAATTCCGACCACTTGACTTTTGGGAAGTGGTTTTCATAAGCAATTCATTTAAAGGCATTTTTTCAAACGGGTGAACG
>JBILWM010000167.1:0-3389 GCA_044369905.1 Terrimicrobiaceae bacterium
TTTGAGGATGCCTCCTCGGCATCCTCACAGCGCGCTTACCACGCCAAAACCTCCACCCCATTTTTCCTGCAATCGGGTGGTCAGTTTTAATTGTCGTCAGGAGTCAGTTTTAGTTGTCGCTACACACAGCCTCGCCGGCTTGCCAGTTGTTGGATTTTTTGGGCGAGCAAAACATCTTTTTCTTTAACGCCCTTGGCACTGTGGGTGACGAGTTCGATCCGCACCTTGTTGTAGGAATTCCACCAGTCCGGGTGGTGGTTCATCCGCTCGGCCTCCAGAGCCACCGAGGTCATGAAGCCGAATGCCTGAACGAAATTCGGGAATCGATATTCCGCTCTCAGGCGTTCATTGCTGTAATCCCAGCCCGGCAGGTTCTTGAGGGCTGCATCGATCACATCCGTTGGCAAAGGTGTTTCCATGGTTAGCCGAGTAAACATTCCCGCGACCTTCAATCAAGCTGCCTGTGCAAAAAAAGAGGGATTCGACGGGCGAATCCCTCTTTTGTGATAAGCTTGAAGTTCCGTGTTTACGAAGCGGCTTCGGCTCCCGAATCTTCGTCCTCTTTATCGCTAACGACGGGGGCGATGCCTTGGAGGACTTCGCCGGCGCGGAGGTCGATGAGTTTCAAAAACGGATTTTTAGAACTGGATCTGTCTCACACTCATCGACGATTTGATTATAACGCTCAAGAATGGCTTGGATTGTTGACTGGCACTGACCAACCCTAAACAAACTGTGCTCGTAAATGTTGGCGGTCAAAAACTGTCCAGCGTCCATAACATCTACCCTGTCGCGCCATTCGGTTCCATTTAGAAGAAAAAGAGCTCCTTCCACACCATCCGCCAAAGTTACGATAATTGGCCTTAAGCCGGATTGCAGATTGCCTGCAGCTTTACGAATAAGCGCCTCTGTGGGGTGAGTTGTGACATGGACTGCAGCACCATTAATTTCGAAATCTGCTTTTCGTCCCGTTGGATTGTCAGCCGTCGAATGGCCATGATGCTTGATAACATTCGAACCAAGAACGATGTCGAGTTTTGCTCCGACAAGGTGCTGTAGCATGGCACCTACATAATTCGCTCCACCTGAGTTTTTTTGAATCTCACGGGCTTGATTGAGAATCGCTATCAAATTTGCAGAAACCGATTTTGCGGTATCGAAATGAAACTTGGGACCTTCGCTTGAAAAATGGATTCGGACTTTTGCAATCCACCAATCCATTACTTTTGATAAATCTACAGGTGATCGGCTTTTGTTGGATTGGTTCAAAGCGTGGACATATGTCTCCATCAAACCAAGACTTCCTCGACTCGTTCGTCCTCCTTCCTCGGCGAGCGTTTTTGTGATTCCAAATTCTGCGAGAATCGATTGAACGGCGGCTTTTCCCAAGCCTCGAACCTGACCTCCCTCGTCCGTTCGCAACGATCGTGCATCGATAGGGAGACCTTCCTGTTGTGCTGTGCGGGTCACCACCAGTCCTACGCATAGTCCACCTTTGTTCAGAAACTTTTTTTGCTGCGCCGCGAGCGTATCCAGAAAAGTAAGTTGGCTCTTCATGCCTTGGCAGATTTAGCTGCTCGATGGGTCAGATATTGAACGGGTTTACGCATATCTGGCAAAGCCATTGGCACCCCGCAAAGATCAGCAAGCAGGGGTTTCAAGTAGTTTCGAGCAATCCATTGGATTACTGGGACGCAAACGGCATCTCCAAATCCAAAAAGCGCCTGATTCAGGGGAACTGAAATTTTGTAATCATCGGCACCCATCAAACGGGCACATTCTCGAGGGGTAAGAAGCCGAACATGATAACAGCCCTGCCCAGCGCAGAATAGAATCTGCCGCCCACTGCCTCCTCTAGGGGTTCTCAAGCAACCAGCGACTCCATCGGTTCGAAGTTCTCCCATCGAACGACCAGCCCGAACGCGTCGGAATACAGTCCCGTAAGTCAATTTATCACCTCGAATCATTTGCTCGGCTTTTGCCCGATGTTTCTCACTCATTTGGCCAAGGAGGTATGAAGCTCGGTCATTAGACCACCAAAGTGAAGAGTTTAGCGGCACATCCTCAACGATGTTTTCAAGTCTTTGTGCGAGTTGCGGAAGTTTGGGAAGATTTTTTATGCTCCAGCCAATTTCTGGGTTAAGAAAAATGAAGTCAGCTAAAGATTCAGGGCGTGTATCGCTTTGAAAAAAAAGATTGTCCGCTTCTTTCAGCTTTTGTGAATCCGCCTTGCTGCCAACGACAAAAAGTCGCAGGCGGCTTTGCGGGACGAAGCGTGCTGCATCGACCATAAATGCGTCCACAGCATAACCTAGATCATTCAGAGCCAGCAGAGCGTCCCGAAAATCATTACCATCATTTGAGGTTAAAAATCCTGGAACATTTTCTAAAAGAACCACCGGAGGTCTCCGAGAGCCCATGGCTTGAAGAACATCAATAAATCCCCAATAAGCTGAGGATTGTGTTCCAGCGAGGCCATTACGGGCACCTGCCAGAGACAAGTCGTTGCAGGGAAAAGAAGCGGCGGCAATGTCGATGTTTGGTAACTCGGCGGAAGTTACTTTGTGAACATCCTTGATAGAAAAAATGCCATCCGCGTTGGGAAAGTTGTGACTATACATTTCCCATTTTTTGGGATCGATGTCATTCGCCCATACTGTAGATATATCCTCACGGTCTAAGCCCATCCTCATGAGACCTATTCCAGCAAAGAATTCGGCGGCTAAGTAGTTCATGGGTGTGCGGACAATTAAGCCTAGGTTTTTATGCCGCAGGGGGGTCTTCGTCCTCTTTATCACTGACGACGGGGGCGATGCCTTGGAGGACTTCGCCGGCGCGGAGGTCGATGAGTTTCACGCCTTGGGCATTGCGGCCGGTTTCGCGGATTTCCTTGATGCGGGTGCGGACCATTTTGCCCTTGTTTGTGATGAGCATGAGCTCGTCGTCGTCGCGGACGGTGAGGGCGCCGGCGACACCACCGGTTTTGTCGGTGGTTTTCATGGTAATGATGCCTTTACCGCCGCGGCCTTGGAGGCGGTATTCCTCGAAGCTGGTGCGCTTGCCGAATCCGTTCTCTCCGGCTACGAGGAGTAGGCAGTCTTTGTTCACTACGGCGGTGCCGACGATGTAGTCGCCTTTATCAGGGCGGATACCCCAAACGCCAACGGTGTTGCGGCCTTGGTCGCGGAGTTCTTCTTCGGTGAAGCGGATGCTCATGCCTTCGTGGGTGATGAGGACGATCTCGTCGTGGCCAGTGGTGAGTTTGCAGTCGATGAGGCGGTCGCCTTCCTCGATCTGAATGGCGATGATGCCGCCTTTGCGGATGTTTTTAAAATCGTTGAGGTTCGATTTTTTGACAATGCCGCTGCGTGTGGCGAAGAGGATGTGGA
>JBILWM010000168.1:0-3307 GCA_044369905.1 Terrimicrobiaceae bacterium
GCCTTGCGACTCCGGCGTGACAGGTCCTCCTACGCGCCTTGCGACTCCGGCGTGACAGGTCCTCCTACGCGCCTTGCGACTCCGGCGTGACAGGTCCTCCTACGCGCCTTGCGACTCCGGCGTGACAGGTCCTCCTACGCGCCTTGCGACTCCGGCGTGACAGGTCCTCCTACGCGCCTTGCGACTCCGGCGTGACAGGTCCTCCTACGCGCCTTGCGACTCCGGCGTGACAAGGAAAGGCAAATTTTGGATTGTTCGCGGCGTTCGATGCTTTGATGCTCGCTGGAGCTAATTTTCACAGCGGCTGGCCTCCTTCATTAAGGATACCGAGGTAGGCGTCATAAACGAAAACGCGGTTGCGGCGTTGACCGGTGAGTTCGCGGGCGATGCCGATGGAAACAAGGTTCTGCATGGCTTTACCGGCTGTCGGGAAGCTCATCTGGTGCTCGCGGCAGAGGTGGCTGAGAGTCAGGACGGGGCGTTCGCGCAGAGCCGCAAGGACGCGTAGCGCATTGGCGGCGGCGCGTCCACTTTGTGCTGTGCGGCGGGTATCCACCTCGAAGAGATCCACGAGCCGGCGGGCGGTCTGAATAGCGCTGTGGGCGGTGGATTCCACGCCTTCCAGAAAGAAGTCTACCCAGGCTTCCCAGTCTCCCGTGGTTCGGACGCGGTCGAGGAGTTCGTAGTAAACAGAACGGTGCTCTTTTAAGAACAGCGAGAGGTAGAGCAGGGGCTGCGCGAGGAGGCGGCCATGGTGGAGCAGCAGGGCAATGAGCAGGCGACCGAGGCGACCGTTGCCATCGAGAAACGGATGGATGGTCTCAAACTGCACATGGGCCAGAGCGGCTTTGAGCAAGACGGGCAGACCAGTGTCATCCTCGTGGAGGAAGGCTTCCAGTGCGGCCATGCAGGGTTCGACCTCTTGCGGAGGTGGTGGCACAAAACGGGCATTTCCTGGCCGGGTGCCTCCGATCCAATTCTGGCTTCGGCGAAACTCGCCGGGCTGCTTGTCGCTGCCACGGCCTTTGGACATGAGGGCGGCGTGCATTTCGCGGAGTAGGCGATTGGAGAGCGGGAAGCCTTCGCGAAGGCGGGACATGCCATGTTCCAAGGCAGCGATGTAGTTTGATACCTCTACGACATCATCCATGGGACCACCGGGAACCTCCTCCAACTCGAAAATCAAAAGATCTGAGAGCGAAGACTGGGTTCCCTCGATCTGCGAGGAAAGAACGGCTTCGCGCCTGACATACGAGTAGAGAAACAAGTGCGGGTTCGGCAGTAGTGTGCTGATACTGTCCAGTCGCCCAAGAGCCAAGGTGGCGCGCTCCAATATTAACTGCCGTGCACCACCTATCTCCAAATGAGGAATCGGCGGCAGGGGATGTGGCACGAAAGCGCGCACCTGCTCTCCCGCTGTGGCGGTAGTGATATAGTGGCCTGTGGCGTCACGGTTCATGGATTGAATCTTGAATAAGAAATTCTTTTATTAAAGAAAAATGCAATTTTGTTTAATATAAATTAGATTCACTTTGGTTCATAACTTTACCTCCGCCTCATAGTTCCCAAGAACTTCGCCGAAGACAACGGTGTAGTTGAGGTTTCCATGATCGAGGTCCAAAGCGGGAAGGAGGGAAGTTAATGATAGATGTTGAATGTTGGATGGTGGATTCATTCAGAATTCAAAATTTCGCAGTTTGTGCGGAGTGTGCGTTTCCAAGTGAGCACAGAAGTTTTCAGAGTTCAATTTTCAGGGGTGAGGCGGGTCTCAGGCAGGAAGAGATTCAGGCGGTGCATTCTTGCAGGAGAACATGGGCTGGGATTCCCAGGCCGTTGTGAAGCGATCGGATCATGCCGAGGCTGAGTGGGCGTTTGTGATTAAGGACTTCTGAGACGCGGTTTTTCCCGGGGAAGTATTTTGCGAGGTCTTTTTGTCGCAGACCCTCTTGCTCCATGCGGAAGCGGATGGCTTCGATGGGGTCTGGAAAGTCGATGGGGTGGTGCTCCTGCTCATAGCGCTCGACCAGCAACGACCAGAGTTCGAGTTCCTCTTCTTGTTTGGAACTGGGATTGGCATCCATAAGCAACTCCACCTTGGCCAAGGCGGTGCTGTATTCGGCTTCGGTTTTAAGAATTTTTGGTTTCATAACTTCAGATGGTTGCGGCATCGATTTTGTCATACTGCGCGTGGGTTCCGACAAAACGGATGAAGACGATGCGCTTGTTGTAGTGGATTTTAACAATGAGACGGAAGGTGTTGCCTTTAATGTCGAAGACAATGCGATTTCCGGGATGCTTTGCGGGAGCTCTGGGATTTCAGAAAGTCGTAGCCCTTGAGCGCTTGCTCGGTATAGGACTTCGGCCGATTCAAAATCGAAGCCACCGTGGCTTTGCGAGCCGGACTTTTCGGCTTGGGCACAGTGATATCGTAGAGCGACTTCGACAGGATGGGCGGCCATATCTGCCTTTTTTCCTAAACCGGAAGGCTTGGGCCGTCAATTCGTGCGCTGATGGAATCTCAAGTTGCATCTAAGTTGATTCAAGCAGGGAAGAGCCACCGACAGATGGTGAGTGAGGCGGGTATGCTGGCGAGTAGAACGAGGCAACCAGCGCCAGATTTGCGATAGGTGAAGCCCATGGGAAAGGAGTTTTAAGTTTTAAGCATTAAGTTTTAAGAAGTGCCGGTCTGAAATTTTTGAAAGTCTGACAATCACAGGCGAGAAAAAACGACGAACGTCAGAAATATGTCAGCTTTTTTGGCGACGCAGCGCAATTTGAAAGGCGCTATTTCATTCTTCATCCCCGCACAGAATCGGAGCCTGCGTGGAATAGGGGTTGTTCGGACTGATCGGCGAATAGGGGCTCCCATATTGGCTGTAGGGGTTGTTGATACTCGTGGGGCTGTAGGGACTGCCGTATTTGCCGTAGGGGTTCGAAACAGAATCTGGATCATAGGGATTGGCGCTGAGTTTGCCGAGATACTGCCCGTCGGCGGCGATAATCTTTGGGGCTTCGGTGGCGTAGGGATTTGAGACGCTGGTGGCTGAATACGCGCTCCCATATTGGCTGTAAGGGTCGTTGATACTCATGGGACTGTAGGGACTGCCAAACGCGCCGAATTTATTCGCCGTGGCGTCGGCGATGTAGGGGTTAGCGCTGAGCTGGCCGAGGAAGACGCCCTCGTGTCCCGCGCCGAGATAATCACGAGGAATCAGGTGTATTTGATTTCACAATAAACGCGGGATAATTGGGTCGGGGCACGGTGGGAGTGTAAAAGACATCCGTCACCTCCGCCCGATGCAGTGGA
>JBILWM010000022.1:0-37099 GCA_044369905.1 Terrimicrobiaceae bacterium
GAAACGGGCGGGACCATTGCTGGTCCCGCCCGGTCCGTCAGGGGATTCCTCGGGAGAAATCTTCCACCGGTTTTAGGTTAAAATGAGGAGCGGGAGAGTATTAAACTCCCGATGGATTTTACTCGGACTTTTTGGCTTCCGAGGTTGCAACGGCAGTTTCAACAACAGCCTCCTCGATGCCGGAAGCATCGTTGTCCACCCACTCGATATAGGCCATAGGAGCGGAATCGCTCATGCGCTGGCCGAGTTTGATGATGCGGGTGTAACCGCCCTTGCGGGTCGCAGCGCGAGGAGCGACTTCGGCGAAGAGCTTTTTGACGGCGTCCTTCTGGCCAAGGTAGCCTGCGGCGAGGCGGCGGGCATGCAGGTCACCACGCTTGCCGAGGCTAACCATTTTTTCCGCGAGCGGACGAACGGCTTTTGCCTTGGCGAGGGTGGTTTTGATGCGTTTGTGTTCGATGAGGCTGCAGACCTGATTGGCGAGCAAAGCATCGCGGTGTGCGGTCGAGCGTCCGAGTTTGACAGTTTTCTTACGGTGGCGCATGGCGTGTTATTTGGATTCCTCCACAGCAGGGAGTTCGATGAGACCCTGATCGAGCTTCATACCGAGGCCCAGACCGAGTTGGGTGAGTTTGTCTTTGATTTCGTTGAGGGATTTTTTGCCGAAGTTGCGATATTTGAGCATCTCGGCTTCGCTCTTGAGAGCGAGTTGGCCCACGGAAGTGATGTTGGCGTTGTTGAGGCAGTTTGCCGCGCGAACGGAAAGCTCGATCTCGTTGACGCTCATGTTGAGGAGCTTCTTGAGGCGGCTGTTTTCCTGGCTGACCTCTTGCGGGGTTTCATCAAACTCAACGACATTTTCGTTGAAGCCGACGAAGACATCCAAGTGGTGGCGCAGAATGGCGGAAGCCTGGAGAAGGGCATCGTCGGGAGTGATGCGGCCGTCGGTCCAGATTTCGAGAATGACCTTGTCGTAGTCGGTGCGCTGGCCAACACGGGTGTTTTGCACAGCGTATTTGACGCGGGTCACTGGCGAGAAGATCGAGTCGATGGCGATCACGCCAATCGGTTGGTCGGAGCGCTTGTTTTCATCACCGGTGGCGAATCCACGGCCGACCTTCACTTCGAACTCGGCCTCGAACTTCATCTTCTTGTCCAGCGTGCAGACGATCTGCTCGGGGTTCAAAACCTCGCACTGGTTCGTGCTCTGGATGTCACCGGCTGTGATGACGCCCTCCTTGTTGACTGCGAGCTTCAGAGTGCGGGGCTCGTGGTCGTGGGCTTTGAATTTGATTTTTTTGAGATTGAGAATGATGTCCACGACATCTTCAACCACTCCGGGAAGGGTGCTGAACTCGTGCTGAACGCCTTCGATTTTTACGGAGGTGATGGCAGCGCCTTCGAGAGAGCTGAGAAGGACGCGGCGCAGGGAGTTTCCGATAGTGTGCCCGTAACCGGCCTCAAAAGGCTCGGCAACAAAAAGAGCATATTTATCTGTGGATGACTTTTCCTCTTTGACGAGGGATTTCGGCATTTCAAACCGACCAAGACGAACTGGCATGTGTGTATTGTTTCTGCAATGTCGCCGGGTTTCCCTGTGCGCTTTCGGCCGAGCATCAAAGATGACGACCACAGGACCAACGGCGACTTTCTGAATTCGCGCGAGTCGGTCTGTTTACCACAGCTCCGTATGGAGTCAAGTGTCCGGAGTGATTTTTTTTGGGCGATTGGAAACAGAGGGGAGCCTTGAAAAAAACGCGAAGGTGAAAAAGGCTGCCAGCGTGAACTTGAAGCAGCGAGAAGTTTTCGAAGGTTGATCGCTTTTTGGATTTGACTTCACCGAGGCAACGCATAGGTTGGACCACCTCAAGCGGGTATAGCTTAGTGGTAAAGTTCCTGCCTTCCAAGCAGGCCATGCGGGTTCGATTCCCGCTACCCGCTCCACTTTTTCTCCCTCTCCTGCCAGTGGCAGTCCGATTAGTCACACCGCGAGCGAGTATGAACTCAACACTCGAAAAACATCGTGGATGTGGGTGTCCTTTTTGAACTCCAGGGAGAGCGGTTCTGGGCGACTCTTGATCCAGATTTTGATTTCCGCGTCGAGGTCGAAGTGACCCGCTGTTTCTTTGGTGAAGTAATCGATGCTTTTGTAAGGGACGCTGGTGTATTCCCGCTTCTTGCCTGTCATGCCTTGTTTGTTCACGAGGAAAAGCCGGAGGTTGGTGAACACGATGAGGTCGCGAAAGAGTTTGTAGGCGTGTTGAATTTCCTCACCGTCTATGAGGAGTTGGGAAAATTCATTCTCCAACTTCGAGGCATCGACCTCCGAGGCATTACCAATAAGAGCGCTTAAAAATCCCATGCCGCGAGATTGAACTTCTCAGGCACTCAAACGCAACCTCGAACGCGTCGTTTCGAAGCGTTTGAATCAACGAGTAAAAATTGCAAAGCCGACGGGAGGTGCCTATAAGAGCCAACTCAATTATCAGACTCCATGCATAAACTTGTCCTCATCCGCCACGGCGAAAGCACCTGGAACAAAGAAAACCGCTTCACTGGCTGGCACGATGTCGAGCTAAGCGACAAAGGCCGCGCCGAAGCGAAGGCCGCCGGCGAGCTTCTCAAAAAAGAGGGCTTCACCTTCGATATCGCCTATGTGTCGGTCCTGAAACGCGCCCTCAATACTCTCTGGGGCGTTCTAACCGAACTCGATCAACTCTGGATTCCCATGGAAAAGGACTGGCGTCTCAACGAGCGTCACTACGGCGCGCTTCAAGGCCTCAACAAAGCCGAGACCGCCTCGAAGTTCGGCGACGAGCAGGTTCTTGTCTGGCGCCGCAGCTATGACATTCCGCCACCACCACTCGAGAAATCCGACGAGCGCTGGCCCGGTCACGACCCACGCTACGCAGGCATTTCCGAGTCCCAACTCCCCCTCACCGAGTGCCTCAAGGACACTGTCGATCGCTTCCTCCCACTCTGGCATGAAAAAATCGCCCCGACTGTGAAGTCCGGCAAAAAAGTGATCATCGCCGCCCACGGCAACAGCCTCCGCGCACTTGTGAAGTATCTCGACAACCTCACAGAGGAGCAGGTCCTCAAGCTGAACATACCGACCGGGATTCCGCTGGTTTACGAACTCGATGCCGATCTCAAGCCGATCAAGAGCTACTATCTGGGCGACCAGGATGCTATTGCGGCCGCGATGAACGCCGTGGCGAATCAAGGCAAAGCCAAGTAAAAGCCCGTCCTTTTCGCGGCCACCTCGGAAGACCAATCATGCGTGATCTCCTGCATGATTGGTTCACCAATAAATCCTCGGCGCGATATCCGGTGGCAGAGGGTTCGGTGGTGGTGCTTCCTGCTTCAGCAACGACTGACGCGTTTCCGTGGGGGATTTTCCATACACCCGCGTGAAGCAACGCGTGAAATAAAGCGGATTCTCAAACCCACAGCGGTCGGCAATTTCCTTGATCGCCAGACTGGACCTGCCCAGCAGGGCCATTGCGAGTTGGAGTTTGAGAAGGCGAAATGTCTCCATCGGCGCGTGGCCGAGTGAGCTCTGGAAGATGCGGCAGAGGTGCTTTTCAGTGACTCCGGCGCGTTTCGAAAGTTCGCCGAGTTGAAGGGCGTAATGCGGATCCGTGTCGAGGATGGCTCGCATAAAATTCAAGGACGCGTGAACCTGTTCGGGAAGCCGATCTCCCACAGCAAGGCCTTCGTCTTGCGATGGCTTGAGCAGGATGCCGAGCAGACATTCCATGAGCAGGCTCTCCTCTGGCCAAGCGCGCAAGGTCGGCCAAGCCGTTTCGCCATGAGCACCGATGCGGCCGATCAAGTGGCGCAGCATGGGAGCAATGACGGGGTCTGGATTTTTAAACAATACCGGCCACTTGCTCATCCTTGGCCAATCGCCGGGAACAGCTGCGAAATCGAAGTGCACATACGCATGTCGTGTAGCGCCTCCCGTGTCCCAACTGTAGGCTTCCTGAAAGCCCGGCCGGGCCAAAATTAAACTCCCAGGCGGCGCCTTGTGATCCACCGCATCCAAACGGTAGTTCGCCGTTCCTTCGATCATCAAAACCACCTCGTAATCCTGAAGCACACGCGGCGCGAGCTTGTCCCCCGGTCGGTAATGAACCACCGAACCGTAGATATACTTGAGTTCCAAACGCGACGAAACCGATTGCGAGTCCATGTGGAAATTTTCACTGCATTCACAAACCGGCCACAAGTTAAAATGCGAATTTTGTGCATATTTAACGAACTCCTGCCTATTGGCAAATATCCCGCCTTCTCTATCGTCTTATCACCCAAACGGGCGGATTTGTGCCTTCCCCAAAAAGCCGCAAATCCCCTCCCCGTCTCCATTAAATCCCAAACACAACAAACACCCCAAAAACCATGAGTGCCGTTGCCGAATCCGATTCAAAACCCCATCAACTGAGTGACTACAGTCTCGTCGGTGTGAATTCCAAACTGGCCGTCGAAAAAGGCCTTGCCGAGGCGGAGTGGTATCAATCCCCCGTGCCGCGTGATGTCATGCGCCAATTGCTCGAGCGCAAAAATGGCCCCGCCATTCGCGACACGATCATCTGGTTCGGCCTGCTCGGACTTTTCGGCTATGCGGGATTTCTCCTCTGGCCGAGCGCCTGGGCGTTGGTTCCCTTCATGGCATATTGGGTGATTTATGGCACGACCTCGGATTCGCGCTGGCACGAGTCGAGCCACGGCAGCGCGTTCAAGAGCGATTGGCTGAACAATGCGCTTTACGAGATTTCTTCGTTCATGGTCATGCGCGAGAGCACGGTCTGGCGTTGGAGCCATACCCGGCACCACAGCGACACGATTGTCGTTGGCCGCGACCCTGAAATCGCCGTTCCCCGCCCAGCCAGCATTAAAAGCTTCCTGACGACATTTCTCGGCTACCCAGCCGCCATCGCCTATTTCAAAAAGGTGTTCCGTCACGCAGCAGGCAGTTTGGATGCGGAAGAATCGACCTACATCCCCGAGTCGGCGCGTCCCACGATTTATTTGAAGGCGCGAGTCTACCTCGCCATCTACATGGCCGTGATCGCCGCGTGTTTCTACTTCGGCAGCATCCTGCCACTCCTCTACATCGGCCTACCAAACCTTCTCGGCGCTTGGATGATGCCGATCTACGGTTTCACACAGCATGCCGGTCTTGCCGAAAATGTGCTCGACCACCGCATGAACTGCCGGACGGTTTACATGAATCCGATCAACCGGTTTTTGTATTGGAACATGAATTACCATGTGGAGCACCACATGTTCCCGTTGGTGCCGTATCACAACCTGCCGAAGCTCCACGAGGTCGTGAAGCCCGACATGCCGACTCCCTACCGCAGCATCTTCCATGCGTGGAGCGAGATCATCCCCGCCGTTCTGCGTCAGGTCAAAGACCCCGGCTATTTTGTGAAGCGCGTTCTCCCCACGCCCACCGTGCGCTCGGCGGCGAACGAGGCGGCAAAAACCATCGTCTCGACCGGCATGGCCGATGCCGAGGGTTGGATCGAAGTCGCCCCTGCGGATGCGCTCCTGCGCGAGGATGTGCTGCGCTTCGACTACGGCGGCAACACTTACGCCGTCTATCGCTCGGGTGATGACCAATACCACGCGACAGATGGCATTTGCACCCACGGCAACACGCATCTCGCCACCGGCATGGTGAAAGGCAACCTCATCGAGTGCCCGAAACACAATGGCCGCTTCGATATGCGCGACGGTTCGACCCAACGACCACCGGTCTGTATCGCCCTCAAAACCTACCCAGTCCGCGTCACCGAGGGCCGGATCTTCATGAATGTCTACAAAGCCGGCGGCGAAGGCGCAAAGCAAGCCGCCACGGCCTACAACTTCCGCGTCGTGAGCAACGAGAATGTCTCCACATTTATCAAAGAGGTCGTCCTCGAGCCTCTTCCCGACACGCCCAAGCTCAACTACCAGGCCGGCCAATACATCCAAATGTTCATCCCCGCCTACGGGAAGATTTCGTTCGAAAACTTCAATGTCCGCGAGCCATTCAACGCCGTCTGGAAAGCCAACCATGTCTTTGACTACGCCACCGAGAACCACGCCGAGGTGCGCCGGAATTACTCGCTCGCGACAAATCCCGAGAAGGACACGCAACTCCGCTTCAATGTCCGCATCGCCACGCCTCCACGCGGGCAGGACTGCAAAGCCGGCGTGGGTTCCTCGTATGTCTGGAATCTTAAGCCCGGCGACACCGTGAAGGCCTTCGGGCCCTTCGGCGACTTCCTCGTGAAGGAAACCGAAAACGAAATGATCTACCTCGGCGGTGGCGCCGGCATGGCCCCGCTCCGCTCCCACCTCTCGCACCTCTTCGACACCCTCAAAACCGGACGCAAGGTCAGCTTCTGGTATGGCGCCCGCTCGAAGCAGGAGGTCTTTTATCAGGACTACTTCGAAGACCTCGCGCGGCAGTTCCCCAACTTCCAATTCCACATCGCCCTTTCCGAGCCTCTGCCGGAGGACAATTGGACCTCGCACACCGGCTTCATCCACGAAGTGCTCCGCCGCGAATACCTCGGCCAACACAAAAACCCCGCAACCCTCGAATACTACCTCTGCGGCCCGCAACCCATGATCCAGGCCGCCCGCACGATGTTGGAAGGCATGGGCGTTGAGAAAAACCACATTGCCTTCGACGAATTCTAAAAACGAAAGCACCGCCATGTCCACCACACCAACCCTAAAAATCCACATCAACTACTGGTCGCTCCTCCACGAAGGCGATCCCACCACCGAGGAGGGCCTGCGCACCCATTTGTCGCTGGTCCGGGATGCCGGCTTCCAAGGCTACTGCGGCACGCCCGATTTCCCGAAGATCAAGGAGCTGATCGAGGAATACGGCTTGCGGTTCGGCGGGGCGTTCGACGCCGGACGGGTCGAGCAATTCGCCCCCAAAATCGCCGCTCTCATGGCCATCGACAACGGCCCGATCAATTGCCAACTCGCCGACCATGACACGCCAACCGATGAGGCCGTCGCGTTGACGATTGCCTTGATGGCGGAGGCGAAAAAACAGAACGCCCTGGTCCACCTTGAAGTCCACCGCGACACCTGCACCGAGACTCCGGAAAAAGCCGCCGCCATTGTCGCCGGTGTCCTCAAAGCCACAGGCCAGGTCCCCCGCATGAACTACGACTTCTCGCACCCGGCCGTCGTCAAGCACCTTGTCCCGAAGGACTACATTTCCCGCCTCTTTGACGAATCCAACATCCCGGTCTTCCAGCAGGCGAATCTCTGGCACATGCGCCCCTTCAACGGCCACCACTGCATGATTCCGATCACCGACGGCAAAGGCAACTTCTCGCCCGAATACTCGGACTGCCGCCCATTCATCCGCCAGGCCCTCAAGCACTGGCTCGCAGGCCCACGCCCGAACAACGAACTCTGGGTTATGCCCGAGCAAGGCACCACCATCGGCTACAACCTGAGCTGCTTCCCGAACATCTGGCAGGACACAGTCGTTCTCGGCAACGACATCAAAAAAATCTGGAACGAAATCCTCGCCGAGTAGCTCTTCCGAATTCCGCATTTCTACAATCCAGAAGTCCCAAAGCAGTCAGCCCTTGGTATAACCTGCTTTCCATGTGAAAGATGTTTTGATCGGACTGCCAAAGTTTGCGGATCATTCTTTTTATGAGTTCATCCCACGCCGTCCGCCGTCCGCTTCTTCAGAAACTCAAGAGCTGCGCTCCATTCGGCATTGGCCTCACCAAACCGAAGCACTTTCGCGACATGCTCCATATCGTTTGGAAGAACAAGGACAACCTGCCCTACGCGTGGAAAGTGATCACTCGCGGCGTGTGCGACGGCTGCGCGCTCGGCGTGGCGGGCCTGCACGATTGGACCGTGAAGGGGCCGCATCTTTGCATGACGCGCTTGAATCTTCTGCGCCTGAACACAGTTGCCGCGCTCGACGAGCGCCTTCTGGCCGATGTCTCGAAGCTGGAAAAAATGGACAACGCGCAACTGCGCGAACTCGGCCGCCTGCCGTATCCCATGGTCCGCGAAAAGGACGCGCCGGGATTTCGCCGCATTTCGTGGGATGAGGTGAATCAGCGCCTCGGAGCCAAACTCCGCGCGACCGATCCCCGCCGCATGGCTTTTTTTGTGACTGCGCGCGGCGTGACGAACGAAATCTACTACATGGCACAGAAGGCGGCGCGCTTCCTCGGCACAAACCATGTCGACAACGCCGCCCGCATCTGCCACTCACCCTCTGGCGCGGCAATGAAAGAGGCACTCGGCGTGGCTGCCACGACCTGCAGCTACAAGGATTGGTATGGAACCGACCTTGTCATTTTTTTCGGCTCGAACCCCGCCAACGACCAACCGGTTTCCACAAAATATCTGCACGAATCCAAAAAACTCGGGACGAAGATTGTTCTGGTGAATCCCTACTTCGAGCCCGGCATGAAAAAGTATTGGGTTCCCTCGAATGCCGACTCCGCGCTCTTCGGCACAAACATCGCCGACTACTGGTTCCCCGTGAGCCAAGGCGGCGACATCGCGTTCCTCTCGGGCGTGATGAAAATCCTCTTCGCCGAGGGATGGGTTAATCAAAACTTCATCGACCAACACACAACGGGATTCGTGGAACTCAAGGCCCATGTGGCCGCGATGGATTGGGAGGCGCTGGAAAAAGACGCCGGTCTCGACCGCGCCTCGATGCGCGAATTCGCCGAACTAATCCGCGATGCGAAAAACGCCGTCCTCGTCTGGAGCATGGGCATCACCCAGCACCCGTTCGGTGGCGACGGGGTTCAAGCGATTCTCAATCTCGCGCTGGCGCGCGGCTACATCGGCCGCGACAAAAACGGCGTCATGCCGATCCGCGGTCACTCCTCGGTGCAAGGCGGCGCCGAGATGGGAGCCTATGCCACGGCATTCCCCGGCAACAAACCGATCACTCCTGAAAGCGCCGAAAAACTCTCGAAGGAATACGGATTCCCCGTTCCCGAGTGGCAGGGAATGCCAGCAACCGAAATGGTCGAGGCCTGCGAACGCGGCGAACTTGATCTCTTTTACTGCCTGGGTGGAAATTTTCTCCGCACCCTTCCAGAGCCTGACTATGTGCGGGAGGCGATGAGTCGAGTGCCCGTGCGTGTGCACCAGGACATCATTCTCACCGATCAGATGTTCATTCCGGCGCAGGAAGCGGTCTTTTTGCTGCCTGCCAAAACCCGATACGAACAAGACGACGGCGGCACCGAGACGAGCACCGAGCGGCGCGTCATGTTCACGCCGGAAATTCCGCGTCAGGTCGGCGAAGCCAAGGCCGAGTGGAAAATCCTGCGCGACCTTGCACTGGCGGCTTATCCCGAAAAAGCGTCACTCTTCGGCTGCGAAACAGGATGGAAAATGCGCGAGGAAATTGCGCGGGTCGTTCCTTTCTACGATGGAGTCCAGCACCTCAAGAAGACCGGTGATGCCTTTCAATACGGCGGCCCGCACCTGTGCGCCGACGGCCAGTTTCCAACGCCAGACGGCCGGGGCCATTTCCGCAATGTCCCGCTTCCCCCACTCCACCGCCAGCAGGGCGAATTTCATGTCAGCACCCGCAGGGGCAAGCAATTCAACACTCTCATCTACGCCGAGATCGATCCCCTCAACAACGCTCCGCGTGACGCCATCCTAATGAGCCCCGAGGATGCCGCGCGTCTGCATGTCGTAACCGGCGACCGCATCGCCCTCGTAAATACGCTGGGACGCTATGAAGGCCGCGTGCACTGCGCTCCGATCGCCCAGGGGAATTTGCAGGTCCATTGGCCCGAGGGAAACAACATCATCCGCAAAGGCGTGGTCGACGCCCACGGCGGAGTGCCCGACTACAACGCCCATGTGCGCGTCGAAAAACTCCAAGCGGCCTGATTTTGGAGCATTCCGATGCTGGTAACGAGTGCCGGGGCCAAATCCTAAAACGGATTGCGGATTGAACAATCAAAGCGCGGCTTCCAGTGCCGCAAGTTCAACCTCTTCGCACTCCATCATAATCACATCAATCGGCAGGACGACCTTGGACGAGACCTGAACGAAATTTGCCGGGTGCACATCAAACATGGCAAAACGCCCGTGGAGGTAGGAATGGGATTTATAGTAGCCCATCGGAGGGATTTTCAATTTTCGGAAACCAAATTCGCCGCACAAATAATCGTTCAAAAAATCCTGCGTTGGCGCCTCCCCTTTCACATCAGGTTGGGTCGTAACAATCTTTGCGCCGGGCACCATGATTTGCACGCCTTCAAGCCGGATATCATCGCCCCAGAAGCTGTTCTGAAGTTGCAGGCGCTTGAGATATTGCAAGGGAGTGCCTGGCAGCAATAACGGACATCCGTCGGCAAAATCCACCATGAGTCCGCAACCATCTGGTTTGGTGAACTTCCTCCAACTGCGCTCAAGTGGCAGGAAAGTCAAATCATGTTCCCGGCCGCCGACGCGCTCGGGGGCTAACTGCGGCGGGATGACGAGGCTTTCCCTCTCAGCCCAACGGAAGATCGCACGCCACTCATATCCAGCACGCTCGCCTTCTGGGATGCCCTCATGGCCCGTTCCATTTGGGCATAGGCTTCGCTCGATGTGCGCGATGGCTGATTCAATCGCACTTGGGCGAGTTGCTGGATTTTTTGTGTCATCTATAATCACAACTCATCATCTGAAAAAGGAGGCTTTGCAAACAGAAATCAAATTGAAAATGCGAAATGGGGAGGGCGGAGCGGGCACTGTGGCGAGTTGCTGGCAACGAGTCACACGCGGGCGAATTTTTAAAAGATGCTCCCCACTGGAACACAGCACAAAAATGGCCCGCGCAGGAGGAAGTAATACCAATGTCTTTTTGAAATTGGACTTTGCATTGCAAAAGAAGGGGTCATGGCCGTCCCGGCCGTGTGGAGACTGATCCATTTGCTTGCGTTTATCGAACCCAAACAGGACGCCTCTGCACACAGGCGAGACGCCTGTGCTCCTCTCCAAAAATCTAAAAGCAAGCTGCTTTTGGTATAAACCAGCAACTAATCCGCGATCTAAAAAACCTTCAACGCGGCGAGTTGTTTCACCCACAGATTGCAGGCGACGAAAAGGACGATGGCTCCTGTGATTTGGCGGATTCGCAGTGGTAGCAGGATGGTGATGCCACATCTTGAGCCTGCCAATCCGCCCAAGAGAACGGCCACCGGGAGCATCCAGTAGGACGCGAACACCTCGTTTTTCCATCCGGTTTTTTGCAGTTGGCCGAGGAGACCCGCGAGGCTGTTCGTGCAGATGAAGCAGGCCGCGAGTGCAGCGATTTCTTTGGCTTTTGCCCACTTTCCCAGATGGAGGATGGGAGCCAAAAAAATCCCGCCGCCGATTCCGACGATGCCAGAGAGGAAGCCAAGCGGGAGGCCGAGCAAGAACCCGAAGCGCCGAATCCATTGCCGAATTGGATTGTCAGGGCTGTCACCGCTCTCGGAAACGGGGAAGAGCAGGAGGACTCCGGCGGCTGTGAGGGATGCGGCCAAGAGGATGAGAAATGTTGTTTCCCTGATCGCATACAAGCCGCCGAGGTAGGCGGCGGGAACTGAGAGGAGGACAAACGGAATGCTCCGGCGCGTGGAAAAAAAACCGGCCCGCGAGAATTGGACAAAACTCTGCGTGGAGACGATCAGATTGCAGGTGAGCGACAGGAGGGGAAGGGCCGATGCCGACATTCCATGCCATTGCAGAAGGGCGATGTAGGACGACCCGCCACCAAAGCCGACGCTGGAGTAGATCAGCGCCACACAAAAAAACAAAAAGTCGAGACTCATAGCCAGCGCATCGTCATCCGCCGATGAAGGACATTTCGACCTTTGCGGGCGTGTTGCCACTGACAGCGGAGCGCAACTCTGAATACCTGTCATCCCTCGTTCGCCAGAGGGCGGCGACCATTTGATAGAGCGCCTCGTCATCGGGATTGCCCGCCCGCATCGCCCCGAGCAGATCATGGCCCTTGCTGGCAAAAAGACAGGTGAACAATCTCCCGTCCGCCGACAACCGGGCCCGCGTGCAACTCCTGCAGAAGGGCTGCGAGATGGAAGTGATGATTCCAAATTCCACACCATCATCGGTGTATCGGAAGCGGTTGGCGACTTCACCGAAATGCGCGGGCGGCAAAGTTTCAAAGGTGGTCTCGGCAGCAAGCCGCGCGAGGATTTCCTCTCCGCTGACGACCATTGAGGCATCCCAGTGGTTGTGATTTCCCACATCCATGAATTCGATGAACCGCAGCGGAATCCCTGCGGCCTTGAAATGAAGCGCCATGGGGAGCACTTGCGAATCGTTCACTCCCCGCTGCACGACCATGTTGACCTTGACCTGGAGCCCTGCGCTTTTCGCCGCCTCGATGCCTTGGAGAACTTGATCAGGATGCTTTCCGCGCCCATTCATGCGAGCGAAAATATCGGGATCCAACGCATCAAGACTCACTGTGACTCGGTGCAGGCCGGCCTCCGCGAGACCAAAGGCAAAGGTTGGCAAGAGCAGGCCGTTTGTGGTCATGGCCAAGTCCTCGATTTCTGGAAATTTTTTCAAACAACCGAGAAATTCCACCACGCCGCGACGAACAAGCGGCTCCCCGCCAGTGAGGCGGATTTTTCTAACTCCGCAGCGAACGAATGCCCCGATGAGGCGCTCCAGTTCTTCAAGACGGATGAGTTGGTCTTTTTGAAGAAACGCATGCTCCTGATCGAAAATCTCGGCAGGCATGCAATAGGTGCAACGGAGGTTGCATTGATCGGTGAGCGAGACACGGAGGTCTCTCAGCGGACGGGCCAGAAGGTCCTTAAGAAAGGGCTCCTGCTCGGCCACGAATGTTGTGGAATTGTTGTTCAAACCAAGTGTGCCAAACGCTAAATGTGGCAGAAACGCATGAAAACACTAATCACCCCCGCCGAGGCAGAAGGCAGAATTCTCGGACTTCGCGAGGGATTTCCCTGCGAGGAATTGCCGTTGCTTGACGCGGCGGGCCGGATTTTGCGCGAGGAAGTTCGGGCGGATCAGGACTTCCCGCCATTTGACCGGGTCATGATGGATGGCATCGCCGTGAGGTTTTCGGATTTTCAAGCGGGACACCGCTCTTTTGAGATCACAGGAACGGCCCCGGCTGGGCAGGCTTCAAAGCAGCTTCCATCGGCTCCCTCATCGGCCATTGAAGTCATGACTGGCGCGGTGCTCCCAGTCGGCAGCGACTGTATTTTGCCGGTCGAGTGGTATGACATTGAAAATGGCCGGGCGGTCTTGCGGGATGACGCCGCAGCCCGAGAGGGCGTCTTCATTCACCGCCAAGGCTCGGACCACCACGCCGGAGAGGTTCTGATGAAGGAGGGCGTGAGAATTGGCCCTGTGGAAACGAGTGTGGCGGCGGCTTGTGGATACGGGTCGCTGCGTGTGACAAGCCGAGCGCGGATCACCTTGATTGGCACGGGCGACGAGTTGGTTGGCATCGGTGAAAAGCCATCGCCGGGGCAGATTCGTCAAACCAACGCACCGACGCTCGCCGCTTCGCTTCAATTGGCCGGGCATCCCTCAATGGAAATGACGCATGCGCCCGACGAAGCGGAGGCCCTGCGCACCTTGCTCCAAAAGGTTTTTTCAGCGAGCGATATTGCAGTCATTACCGGCGGCGTGTCCAAAGGCAGGCGCGACCTTGTTCCAGACATCATTCGCGAATTGGGTGGAGAGGAAATTTTGCACGGCGTGGCTCAAAGGCCCGGCAAGCCGATGGCGGTTTGGAAAGTGCCAGGCGGGCCGGTTGTTTTTGGATTGCCGGGGAATCCCGTTTCCGCGCTGGTCTGCCTGCATCGTTATGTCATCCCGGCCCTGCGTCAGTGGAGCGGCGAAGTGACCGCCGCGCCGCAGGTGCGAAAGGTGCTCGGCGAGTTTACCAGACCTCAGGGATTGACGCTTTTTCTCCCTGTCGCCGACTGTGGCGATGGAACCGCCCAAGGCCTGCCAACGGCGAATTCCGGCGACTTTGCGGGGTTGCTCGGCTCGACCGGTTTTGTCGAAGTGGATGAAAGATTTGCGGCCCACTCAAGCGCCCGCTATTTTCCGTGGATTGCATGAATTCGTTGGAAACCAAACCACAAGCCGATTGGAGCCACCTGGACGAGGCGAATAATCCCGCGATGGTCGATGTGTCCACCAAGACATTCAGCCGCCGGACTGCAACAGCCGTGGCTGAAATGTGGCTCCCTCCCGAAATAGCCTCGCGCTTGATCGAAGGCGAGATTCAAGCTCCGAAAGGCCCTGTTTTCCACACAGCGATCATCGCCGGCACCATGGCGGCCAAGAATACTCCGAACCTCATTCCGTTCTGCCATCCCCTCCCGCTCGAGGGCATCAAGATTTCCATTCAAGCACGGAACGGCGGGCTTCTTGAAATCACGGCCGAGGCGAAAGTGACCTATAAAACCGGCGTCGAAATGGAGGCCCTCACCGCAGCGACCGTGGCGGCGCTCACCGTTTACGACATGTGCAAGGTGTTTTCGCATGCGATGGAAATACGCAATGTCCGTCTCGTCGAAAAACACGGCGGCAAGAGCGACTACCAGGCCAACGCATGAGGCCCCCGCTTTTTGGCTTGTTGCTGGCTGGAGGACGCAGCACCCGCATGGGTCGCGACAAGGCCTCGATGGTCATTGGCGCAGATGGTTTGAATCAAGGCCAACGAGCCATTCAGGGGCTTTCGCCAGTTTGTCAAAAAGTCTTCCTCTCGCTGCGTGACGGGCAGTCGGCTCCCGAGGGTTGCGAGCATCTCGAGATCGTGCACGACAATCCGGAATTGTCCGGCCCGCTGGCTGGCATCCTTGCCGCTTTCGAGCAAGAGCCCCATGCCGCCTGGCTGGTCATGGCTTGCGACCTGCCTTTTGTAACACCAGAGGTTCTCAACAAACTCGTCCATGCACGGACGGATGACGCCAACTTCATCGCCTATGCCAGCGCAACGGATGGATTGCCCGAACCACTCTGCGCGATTTACGAGCCCGGCGCCTGGGCCATTCTTCAAAGGCACGCGGCGCGAAATCACCTCTGCCCGCGCCACATCATGATCGAAGAACGCGCGACGCTTCTGGAGTTGCCACCATCCTGCCGCCGCGCACTCGAGAATATGAACACTCCCGAAGACATCACCGCCGCGACGGGAGAAAAGCAAATCCACATTGGCTGGTTCGGCGCTCTCGCCGAAGAGCGAGGCCGCCGCGAGGAAACCGTCCTTACCTCCGCGCAAACAGCAGGCGCTTTTTTGGAGGAGTTCGCCGCACGCGAAAAACTCCCCGGCCTTCGAGGCCATGTGCGAATCGCTGTGAATGACGAATTCGCCCAACCCGACCATCCTCTTCGCACAGGCGACAAGGTGGTTTTTCTCAGGCCGTTTTCGGGAGGTTGATCCATGTCGTTTCTCATTGAATCCCACCCCATCGACTTCGAGTCCCTGCGTGAATCGCTCTCGTCACCGGACTGCGGGGGATTTGTTTTTTTCGAGGGCCGTGTGCGAAACCATCACGAAGGCCGCGAGGTCGTGGGACTTCATTACGAGGCCTATTTGGAATTGGCACAAAAAGAGGGCCGACGCCTCGTTGACGAGGTTTCCCGCAAATGCGGCGTCCGTGCCGCTGCGATCCATGCGGTTGGCGACCTGAAGCCGGGCGATCTCGCTGTTTGGGTCGGGGCCGCCGCCGCCCACCGTGAAGAAGCCTTCGCCGCGTGCCGGGAATTGATCGATGCCATCAAGCTCCGGGTCCCCATCTGGAAACGCGAAACCTACACTGATGGCCACGGCGAATGGATAGAGGGATGCCGCTGCGCCTCCCCATATTGAAACGACAACCATGCGCGTCACACTTCACGATATCTGGATCTCCAGCGGACATGATTTCAAAGGCCGCCACGGCCAAGGTCGCAAAACAAACGAGCTCCTCCGCGTAAATACTGCCGAGTGCCATGCGGGCAAGGGCATCCTTGGGGACCGCTACTACAATGAACAACCTGGCGGGAAAACCCAGATCACCTTCCTCTCGCGCGAAGTTGTTTCGGAAATGTGCGACGCCCTCAGCCTGACATCACTCGATTGCTCCACCCTGCGGCGAAATGTCCTCATCTCGGGAGTTGATTTGAACAGCCTCATCGGCCGCCAATTTCGTCTCGGGGGCGTCGTCTTCGAAGGAGTCGAAGAATGCAAACCCTGCTACTGGATGGATGAAGCCGTGGCCCCCGGAGCCAATGCGTTTCTCGTTGGGCGTGGTGGTTTGCGTTGCCGGATTCTTGAGGACGGGATCATCGCATGCGGCGAGGCTGACCTTGAGATCGTTGATTTCCACACCCGCAAATTCCACGCAATCCGCCAAGAGGACGACCAAACCTCGCCTGTGGTGGACAGCCTCACCGTCGAGAGGCCATTGCAGATTATTGTGAATGGCTCGCTATTTTCCATGACGATGCAGACGCCTGGAGCCGAGCGGTTCCTTGTTCGAGGCCTGCTCCACTCGGAAGCGGTGAACGATGCGCCCTTCGTCAATTATGATCAGGAGGAGACGCTTCTCGGAACCTTTGCCAGAGTCGAACTGACCGGCTCAGCCATGGCTCCGGCCAACCGCCGTCTGGCCTCCACATCCTCCTGCGGACTTTGCGGGAAGGAATCGATGGAGAAAATGTTCGAGGGTGTCACGCCGGTCTCCAAAGCCGCATCAATCAGCGCCTCCACCCTGAAAACCATCCATGAAAACGCACGCCGGAGACAAAGCCAGTTCGATGGCACCGGAGGCTGCCACGCCGCCAGCGCGGCAACAGCCAACGGCGATGTGCTGTGCATCTTTGAAGATATCGGACGCCACAACGCGGTGGACAAAGTTATCGGATTCCTTCTCGAGAATAACCTGCTCGCCCTTGCGGATGTCCTTACCGTCAGCGGCCGCGTCTCCTTCGAGATCGTTCAAAAATGCGCCCGCGCCGGCATTCCCATTCTATCAGCCATCTCCGCCCCCTCCTCTCTGGCCGTCGAGATGAGCGAACGCTGGGGTATCACCCTGGCGGGCTTCTGCCGCAACAACAGAGCCACATTCTACAGCCACACCCACCGTGTTGGAGGTTAGGAAAGGCCGCGGCCGCGCTGAGAATTTTTACCCTCACTGGGAGGTTGAGCGGATGGACGACTTGGCCTTTCCATGGTTTTGCACAAATTGGCGCGGCATCTGACCTGTAGCCCGGAAGAGAGCTCGAGCCAGGTGCTTGAGTCCCGAATAGCCGCAAGCTGCGGCAACATCGGTCACCTTGTATTCGCCTGTTGCAAGCATCGACATGGCTTTTTCCAACCGGACACGAGCGATCTCTTCGCCGACATGGCGTCCCACAAGACGGCGGAAGGCCAGGCCAAGGCCGCGCCTCGACATGCCAGCAGCGGAAGCGGCTTCACCAACACCGATGAGCGGATCGGTATAGTGATCCAAAATAAACCGCAATGCCTTGGCCACACCCAGATGATCCACCGCAAGGGTGTCACTGCTGCGACGGGTGATGACGCCCCGGCAAGGCACGCGAACCGGGCTACGAGGGGGCTTCCTGCCGTTCATTAATTGATCGAGCAATCTGGCACCTTGATAGGCAACCTCCTCGAGATCCAAGTCCACGCTGGTGAGGTGCACCGATGCGAATGGGCAGATCAATTCGTCATTATCACATCCAACCACAGCAGCCTCTTCTGGAACCAAGATCGCGGCCATGGCGCAGGCATCGAGAATTTCAACTGCGAAATCATCATTCGTGCAAAAAACGGCAAAAGGTTTTCGAATCGTCTGCAGGCTTCGGGAAATCCATTCGGCGCATTTGTAAATAGATTTGGTCTGGCGCGCCGCGACAGCCTTCCTGCCGTCCAAAATCGTCACACGGTGACCGGCAGAGGCAAGAGTGGAGCGGAATCCCTCGTATCGCTCTCGACAGGCAAAGTGCCCGCGAACATCGGGGGCGGCAAAAATAAACTCCCTGAAGCCCCGCTCCAACAAATGCCGAGCGGCCAGTTGACCAGCGGCAACATTATCGGAAAGAACACGCGGCAGATTCAGCGATTTGGCCTGCCACTGCAGGTCGACGACCGGTTTGTCGAGCTTGCGAACGAGGGTGGTCAGTTCCGGTTGTCCATAGAGCGAACAAATAAGACCATCGGCGAAATCCAGCGAAGGATGGTGGCCGATATGCACCGAGTGGCTGTCGAGAATCCACCCCGCATCGCGCGCGTAGCGAGCAATGCCGCTGTGCGTGGCATGGTTATACCAGCCCATGAGCATAGCGACGCGTCGCGGAGCGTTTTTGGAGACTTTTTTTATAGTGCGCAAAATGTCTATTTTTTAAGCGCGTAATAGCCATTGTGAAAAATTCCGTGCAAGCCTTAAAAGCGGCGCATGCAACCCCATTCAGACCCTTTTCGTGAAGTGAGGAACGCCGAAGGCACCATGGTCCGTGAATTTGAAGGCGAAAAAGTGCGGATGATCCTTAGGCACGAGGATGTGCGCAACTGCGCGAAGGACTGGCGCACATTCAGTTCAAACTACCCCTTCCGTGTGCCGATCCCCTCGGAGGAGAACCTCCGAACGATGCGACAGATTCCCTTGGAGGTCGATCCGCCGGAGCATGAGGAGTATCGCGATATTTTGGGGCCGATTTTTCGAAGGGTCAAAGACCCCAGCATGGTCGCGCGTGTGGAGGCCTTGTTCGAGAAATTGCTCACCGAGGCGCTGAAGCGCGAATCCGTCGATGCGGTGTATGATCTCGCCATCCCGTATCAATGCGGGGCTCTGGCTTTTCTTCTCAATGTGGACGAAAAGGAGGTGGACACTTGGGTAGGCTGGGACCTCAATGTTTTCCTTGGCGGCAAGGAGGGCGAGCACAAGGGATCCGCCTTGGAAGCCTATCTCCAAAAGATGCTGGATCGCTCCGCCGACAATCCTGGGGACGACCTATTCGGCGTGCTTCACAAAGCGCGATTTCGCGGCAGGCCGCTCACGCGGGATGAGATGATGGGTTATGCCATTCTGACTTTCTCCGGCGGTCGCGACACTGTCATCCACACTTGCACATCAGCGCTGGCTTATTTCGCTGGCAATCCTGCGGCCTTGGCGTTCCTGCAAGAGGAACCCAAACGGGTCGTCAATGCGGCGGAGGAATTTTTCCGAATGGTATCGCCGCTCACACACCTCGGCCGCGTCTGTCCCGCAAGAACCGAGGTGCTTGGAAAAACGGTGGAGGCCGACGAGCGGGTATCCTTGTGCTGGGCTTCCGCAAACCGCGACGAAAAGGCATTCCCGGAACCCGACAAAGTCCGCCTCGATCGCAAACCCAATCCCCATGTTGCTTTCGGAGCAGGCATTCACCTCTGCATCGGGGCTCCCCACGCCCGCCTCTTGTTGCGGACACTTTTGCTTCAATGCAGCCAGCGCATCGACAGCATCGAAATCCTTTCCTCAGTGCCCCACTTGGAGCCCGAAGGCTTGATGCATCGCGAGGTCGGCTATGACTCGCTGAAGTTAAAGTTCACCGCGAGGAATTCGTCGTAGAATGCTGAGAAGCGGAAACACATCGCCCCTCAATCCCGAGAATTAGCATTCCTCAAAATGCAGCTATTTAAAGCCAGCTTGGAAGTTTACAAAAACACCCCGGCTGATAGGAATGTCAGCCTCAGAAAGACAAAAAATCATGCCGATCAGCATACCATTGGAAGACAGCTTTAGTGACATCATCGGAAAAGCCCAGCGCGGGCAATCCCTCACCGACGAGGCGCTCTCGGCGAAGTCGGGGGCGACGGTTTCAGAGATCGAAAATCTCAAGGCCGGCACATTGAATGAGGCCGCCCTGCACAAAGTGGCTTCCGCACTCGGTCTCGGTGCCAATGCGCTTTTGGCACTGGCTCAAGGCCGCTACACAGCGGCTCCCGTGGAGGACATTGAGGGCCTCGCGCATTTCAATTCCGTGTTCGAGGACATGACGGTGAATTCGTTTCTCGTATGGGATCCCTCGACGAAAGAGGCGGCATTTTTCGACACCGGTGCCGATGGCCAACCGATGCTGGATTTTGCGTCGAGTCACGGGCTCAAGGTGAAACAAATTTTCATCACCCACATCCATACCGACCATATTTTTGATTTGGATCGCTTGGTCGAAAAGACAGGCGCGCACGCTTGGGTTTGCGAGAAGGAACCGATCGCCGGAGCCGAGTCGTTTTCTGCAGGTCGTGGTTTTCAAATTGGCAACCTCTCCATTGAAACCCGCCTCACGAGTGGTCACGCGGCGGGCGGCGTGACTTATTTCATCCAAGGCCTCGCAAAACCTGTCGCAATCGTCGGAGACTCGATGTTTGCCGGTTCCATGGGTGGCGGCATGGTCTCCTACGCCGATGCGCTACGGATCAATCGTGAACAAATTCTCACCCTCCCTGACGCCACAATCGTTTGCTCCGGCCACGGTCCCCTCACCACCGTCGGCGAACAAAAACACGCCAATCCCTTTTTTGCCGCTTAACAGCAACAAACCAAGTTTTTGATAGAATTAACAAAATGATCGGAATGATTTGCAGGCAATTCAATGAAGTCTGAAATGGTATTTTCTGCTTTTTGAAGACCTTATCTGATTATTTTTTCAATTCTGTTAATTCTGTCTAAAAATCCCTCTCCGCTTAAAAATTTATGAAAGAAACCATCGCATTCGTAGGAGTAGGTCGCATGGGGGCCAACATGGCCCGCCGCCTCAAAGATCAAGGATATAATGTCACCGCCGTCTTCGACAACCACGCTCCGCTTGCCGTGGAGCTGGGCGCCGAGATCGGAGCCGAGGCCGCCAAAACACTGGCCCGCGTGAATGAACTCGCCAGCGTGATTATTACTGTCGTGACCGACGACAAGGCCATGCGGGCGATTTTCACCGAACAGGGCGACAGCCTGCTGATTGGTGCCAAGGGCAAACTTTTCATCAACTGCGCCACCGTCTCGCCGCAGGTTCACCTCGATGTCGAGGCCCTCGCACACAAGGCCGGCGCCGAGTCTCTCGAAGCCTGCATGGCGTCAAGCATCACCCAAGCCCGCGAAGGAACCCTGTATCTCATGACCGGCGGCACCGACGCAGCCTTCCAGCGCGCCGAGCCGATCCTCAAAGACCTCAGCATTTCCCTGCGCCACATCGGCACCTCGGGCAAGGCCGCTCAAGTGAAGGCACTCGTCAACATGGTGATGAATATCAATACCGCCGGACTCGCCGAAGGGCTAGGGCTCGGAGCATCCCTCGGACTTGATCTCACGATGCTGCGCGAGGTTTTTTCGCAGACTGGCGCAAACTCGCAGGTTCTCAAAACCGACGGCGAGGATATGCAGAACCGCGATCACTCCTGCTTCTTCTCAGGCGCCCACGCGGCGAAGGACAGCGGCATCGCCCTTTCCCTCGCCCATGAGAAGGGTCTCAACCTACCTCTCGCCGAGGCAACCAAGAAGCAATACGACCGCATGGTGGCTGAAGGTTTCGGCGACCTCGACAAGTCCGGCATCGCCGAACTCACTTTCCCCAACCGGGGCAAAAACAAGTGAAAAAAGAAAACCCACCCAAACTTCGAATGATCGCGGCCATGTGGTCGCTCGTCCAATACCCAAGCGCCAAAAGCGAATGGTCCTTGGAAAGAAAAGTTCGCGCCATCAAGGAGGCCGGATTCCATGGTTTTGCCACGGCCGCTACGCCCGAACTCAAAAAACTGGCCGACAAATACGGTCTCGTCATCATTGGCTATGTCTCCTCGGGCAACCCCAAGGAATTCCACAAACTTCTCAAAGACAACGCCGACAACGGCGCGCATTACATCAATGTGCAGTTGGCCGATGAGGACACCCTCACACCCGAGGCCCTCAAGCTCACGCTGCAACTCATGAAGGACGGTGAAAAAATCGGCTGCGAACCGGCTGTGGAAATCCATCGCGACACCTGCACCGAGACACCTGAAAAAGCCTACGCCCTTGCGGATGCCTACCGCAAAGAGACCGGGAAACTTCTCCCGATGACGCTGGATTACTCGCATGTCTCCGTGGTCAAGCACCTGCACCCCGGCAACTACGCCTCGCGTCTGCTGGTTCAGCCCAAACTCATCCAGCGCGTCGAGCAAATCCACCTCCGCCCTTTCAACGGCCACCATTGCCAGATTCCCGTCACGGACGGAAAAGGCAAGCTCACTCCGGAGATCAAGGATTGGGTTCCTTTCGCCGAGGCCCTCTTCCGTGTCTGGCGCCAAGGAAAACAAGACGGACGCGAACTCTTCGTCGTTCCCGAAATGGGCCCCATCGCTGGCGGCTACAACCTCCACAGCCTGCCCAACAGCTGGGAGGAAGCCATCGTGCTGAAAGGCCTCATTGAAAAAGCCTGGAAAGCCTCCGCTCTCCCAGCCAAAAAATAACCCCCAAGGCGGCTGGCCTGATAAAATACACCAAAAGGGTCGCCGAAGAACTCGGCGACCTTTTTCGTTAATTTTGAAATTCTGGTAATTCTGTCTAAAAATCTTACCCCTCCATTATGTCTCCCTGCACCATAACTCACCGCCCCTTCGGCAACCTGCCCGATGGACTCCAGGCCGATTTGTTCACCCTCTCGAATGGACGCGGGCTCGCTTGCGACATCACCAACTACGGCGGCATTGTCACCGCCATTCGTGTCACGCGCCCTGATGAGTCCGTGGCCGATGTCGTGCTGGGATTCAACAAACTCGAAGACTATCTCGGCCAGCATCCGTTTTTTGGAACGCTCGTCGGCCGTGTCGCAGGACGCATCAGCGGGGCGAAATTCGAACTCGACGGCCGCGAATACCCGCTCGCCGCGAATGACGCCCCGAACCACCTCCACGGCGGCCTCAAGGGATTCGACAAACAACTCTGGCAAGCCGACGCTGCCGCAAATGCTGAAGAAGCCACCCTGCGCCTGAGTTATCTGAGCCCGGATGGCGAAGAGGGCTACCCCGGCAATGTGCGAGTGACGGTGACTTATGCGGTCACTCAAAAAAACGAACTCATCATCCGCTACGAAGCCGAGACCGATCAGGCCACGCCACTGAGCCTCACGAACCACTCGTATTTCAACCTCGCCGGCGAAGGCAGCGGCGACATTTTCAATCACGAGCTGCAAGTTTTCTCGGATGAAATCGCCGCCACCGATGCATCGATGACGCTGCTCGGCCACCGCGCGCCAGTGACCCCGGAGATCAATGATTTTAACCAACCCCGCCGTCTGGGCGACGCGATTCCCGTGCTTTTAAACAACCATGGCGACAACCATTTCATCCGGCGTTCCAACAAAGGCGAACTCGCGCGAACTGCGGTTTTAAGGCATCCGGCGAGCGGCCTCACCATGACCACCCTCACCACGCAGGAAACCGTGCAGATCTACAGCGCAGCGATTCTTGATGGCACTCTCGTCGGAAAATCCGGCATCCCCTACATCAAACATGCCGGCCTCTGCCTCGAATGCCAAGGCTGCCCCGGCGCCGTCCACACGCCTGCGCTCGGCGACATCATCCTGCGCCCCGGCGACCGCTACGACCACACGACGGTCTATGCGTTTTCGTTTGAGAGCGAGTGATCAAGCGACTTCCTATAGCGCGCTGTCGCGCGATTGCTGTAGCGGCGTCTCTATGAGCGCCGGAGGGCCTTCTGATTCGGCAGTCATAGACAGCCGCTACAAATCCGCGCGGCAGCGCGTAATCCTTGGAGGGTCGACCTCCGGCTTGACCCATTCTTCAGCCGCGAAGCGGCGTCTCAAGGGGGGCATGACCGTCTCGGGCGTGCAGGCGCAAGGCGTGGTTTGGAAATCGATGAGGCCCTGCGGGGCGATTGTCTTACACAGTCGAGACGACTGTGCTCCCCTCTTTGGCGCAACGGTGCGCTTTCGCCGGAATGATGTCGACCTGCAGACAGCCAAGTTCTTGTTTGAAGATCCGCTCAAATGTCGAGGGCGACGATATCAGCTTTTCTCATTCTCGTTGGACTCTGGAACAACACCACAGGAATTCATTCCCAGGGCTCCTTGTTCTAAGGAAAGTGAGAGGAAATGTTGCCTGACCCCCAGTTTCCCCCTTTGACTCTTGCGAGTTAGAGCGGCTCGGTGCCTTCGCTGAGAATTGCGAGGTAGGGGCTGTAGGAATACAGTCGGCCGTATTTGCGGCCGGTGGTTTCCTGGACGAGCCCTGCGGCGGCAAGGGCGACGAACATCTTCTGGACGGTATGGAAGGTGAGCCCCGTAGCGGTGGATGCGGCGGGCGCGGAAGTGACAGGGTGGGCCTGAAGGTGGGCGAGCAGGCGCACGGCGGAGCCGGAGGTGCGGCCGAAGGTAGCGACGAGTTTTTCGTGCTCCCGGAAAAGGGCGAGCAGGCGGCGGGCGGTTTCCACGGCTCCCCCGGCGACTTCGTGGACGCCTTCGAGGAAAAAGGCCAACCATGCCTCCCAGTCGCCATCCTCGCGCACGGATTGGAGGAGTTCGTAGTAGCGGGCGCGGTGTTGCTTGAAATAGAGGGAGAGGTAGAGCAGGGGGTGGCGGAGCACGCCTTCGGAGTGGAGCAAAAAGGTAATGAGCAAGCGCCCCAGCCTTCCGTTTCCGTCCAGAAACGGGTGGATCGTTTCGAATTGCACATGGGCGAGCGCGGCTTTGATGAGAACGGGGGTGGCGACGGGCTGGTCGTGTAGGAAATTTTCCAGTGCGCCGAGGCTCTCGAGCAGGGTATCGGGAGGCGGGGGCACATGGGTGGCATTGCCGGGGCGTGTGCCGCCGATCCAATTCTGGCTGCGCCGGAACTCGCCGGGTTCCTTGTCCGCGCCCCGTCCGTCGCGCAGAAGCACGCCGTGGATTTCGCGGATGAGCCGAAGAGAAATCGGCAACCCCTCTTTGAGAAGGGTCACGCCGCGTTCCAAGGCGGCGACATAATTCGAGACCTCGCGGACATCGTCGAGAGGCGCGCCGGTGATGCCATCGACCTCGAAAAGAAGCAGGTCGGAGAGCGAGGATTGAGTGCCTTCGATCTGAGAGGAAAGAACGGCTTCCTTGCGGATGTAGGAATAAAGAAACAAATGGGGCTCCGGCAATAGCGAGGAAATCCCATCCAAGCGTCCGAGGGAAGTGGCGGCTTGTTGGGCGAGAATTTGGAGTCGGTCATCCAAAACCAACGGAGGATCGGGCGGCAAGGGTTTGGGCACAAAGGCCCTGCATGTCTCGCCGAGCGTCGAAATTGGGAGCAGGTAGCCGGAGGAGCCGCGTTTCATTGTAGAAAATGCAATTTAAGCGTTGAGAATTGTATTTTGGAATTAAAAATACAATTTTATTTGATTAAAGGGTGTGATTTCGTGATTCATAGTTTCAGGTTTTGAACTTCAGCGTTCGCTCGTCCCCACCGTCACCTGCCCGTTCATCAGAATCGGCAGCAGCCCGTCGCGCGGTGGGACAGATTCAAAAAAATTCAAAAAAATTCTTGCCTGAGATTGCCCCATGATTCTAATATAAGGCCGTTACGAAATTGGGTGGTGTCCCTTCATGGAATCCTGTCCAACTTAGTGACAAAAAAGAACACCGGGTTCTGTTACGGATGGCGGTCATTCACTTGGCTTCTACTCCCTATGGCACTTCAGGTGTTTTTTTTGTGCCCATAACTCAGCCAGTCATAGATTCTCACCAATCTGCGGAAGTTCGTGGTCAAGGTTTGCTCGCTCTTATTTCGGATCAGATCAAAGCGCTCGTAAACATTCACCAGCATGGTTCTCAACACTGTCAGATTAACAAGGTCTGCGGGCACAAACGCAACATCGTTAAGAATTTGCTGGATCTCTTTGGCGCTGGCGGACTCATAATTCCCGATGAGTTCTTCGATACTTTGCGGGGCGGGTTTCCCACCGCGCGCCTTTCTCATGCTGCTTGAAATCCAGTAATCCACATCCTTGGAGTTGACTTGTGAGAGATATTTGGCCAGGCCCGAATCGACAGGGGCATCATTTGTCGCCGAGGTATATTTGAAGACGGGGTGATTATAGGAGGTTTGTCGTCCCAGTTTTGGCAGGACGATCTCGACGACCGCTTTCGGTTCAAACTTCGTCCTGTCGTAGATTAAATCTTCGATGAGGTCGATGACCTCCACACCTCCGTAGCCCTGACCTGCCAATTGAGTGCTGATGCCGACACCCATGACGAATTCCACCGTATCCATGTCGGTCGCATCGTCGATGTCGATCACACGGATTCGCTCCTTGGGTGATGTGCTTTGCACCAGTTCATAAACATCCTTTTTGAGTTTGCGCAGCACCTTGGGCGGGTAGCTTGACCGCAGGGTGGCGATCGCTTTGTAAAGCGGCGTGAAGTCCGGCAACACCACTTGCTTAAATTCGAGGAACTTCGTTCCGAAGCTGTCCCGCACGGTGCTGATTCCTTCGGGCCGTCCTGCCTTTGATCGTTGGACAAAGATCAGCCGATCCGACAAGGTGGCCAGTTGAGAGGAATTGAGGCAATTGGCGATGTCTTTAAAAATCATACGGATGTTTGCATCCGTGATGGAATAGCCGATGAAGATGATCGGGTGTTCCAGGAAGATAGTCATCAGCTTCGCTGAGAGGTAGGCGTTGCGGCTGGTGTAGGCTTCATAATCTGATTGAGTGAGCACCAAGGACACCGGGTCTGATACACAGCCATGGATCTTGTAGATTTCACCGACGCCGTAGCTCTGGTTAAACAAGAGTTGGTCCTGGCCAATGTAAGGCTCGTGGTCAGGAAACAAGCGTTCCAGATAGCGGTCGAAATTGGTCGTGATAATCCCTGCCACATTCCTCCTGGCGTGCCCCAGCGCAGAAACCTCTTCTGGGTGTTTGGGCGTGCCAAAACCGACCTGTTGGGAATCAAAAAAATCAGCCACGCCAAGCTTTAGCGGCGAGACTCCGTCTCTGATCTCTTTTTCATACCTCGTGCGAAGGGCATGAAAGGCGTCGTCAGAGAGCATGCGTCTCGCGTAGTCTTTTTCGACCTGCTGGGTGATGGCCGGTAGCAGCATGTCTGGCGCGATACCAGCAGCAGTGACTTCATTTTTATACCACTCGAAGGCAAAAGCTGTTTCTGGTTTTGATTGGGAGGCAAACTGGCTCACCAGCCCCTTCCAGTCAGCTGTGCCGAGATAGCGATGGCTGAAGCCAGAGCCCACAAACAAGAAAGGGTGAGCGTTCGTGGCTTCCAAGAGGTTTTTGAGTTCTGCGGTCATTGTTTGAAACTTGGAAAAAGGTCACCCCACCGTTACCTGCCCGTTCATCAGCATCGGCAGCAGCCAGTCTCGGAGTTGGGTGAGTTCTTGGTTTTGCTGGTTGTTGTTCTCGATCAGATCGAAGGATGCGCTGGTAGATTGGTGAAAGGCTTCGACTAGGTGCATTGGCGGAATGGCCATCTGCATCGCTGCCACGGCTTCTGGATTGACTGCTGGGTAGGCAGCCCCGCTCGCAATTACTGATAGACGCTTGATGTTAAATTCCGATGTCAGCCCGATGTAATTGAATTCCCGATGTATTGGCGTGTTCGGCGTCAGCACGGCAAAGCCAGTGCTTCCTGTGAGTTGTTTCTCAAAAATCGGCACACACGCGAAGGAACAGTTCTCAGGTCGAACAGTGCCAATGATAGTATCGCCCGCTCGCAAAACCCTTTGTGCCCGGCTGGGGGCATCTTCTTTGCGGAAGGTGAAGACCTGATTGATTCGCCCGTTCTTAGTATTCGCCAAATCAACATAGTGAACCTTGGTTGGATAGTCGTCGCGCCCCCATGACTTCGAGTTCAAAGAACAAAAGTTCGCCATCCGACCATCAGTCCACCCCTCGGGGATGTCGCGTTTGAGGGTTTCGTTGTAGATCATCTTGCCGCCGGAGGCGCGGTAGGGGTGGCCGGTGAGGTGGGGCTTGCCCAGCGCGGTGGCTTGGGCGGCGGTCATGGGGAAGTCAAACTGCACGAACCAGTAGTCATACAGCAGCTTCGCCATCCCCTCCAATTCCGCGTTGATCCGGTTGTTTAGTTCGACCTTGGCGTAGATTTGGAACAAGAGGTCGCCAATCTTTTTTTGCTGGTCAAAATCAGGAAGCAGCAGATCTAAGTAAGAGAAGATTTGCTCATTCAAGCTGCATCGCAACGTCATTACGGCGTTGTTGTTCATGGCCTTTCTGAACAAAGGACTTCTGAGGTAGAAGGCCAGAAACTTGTGATAAACGACATCGGTCTGCGTGGGGCGAAGGCGTTTGAGGAAGCCGCTGAAAGTAGCTTTTGGATAATTTTTTACTGCAACAGAACTCATTCCGAGTTCATCCAAAGTCTCGCTTGTCCGGGTCAACAAGACATCGCCTTCTTTCAATGAATAAGTCTCCTGCTCCTCGACTGATGTATTCATTCGATCAGGCAGTTCAGGCGGCAGAAAGTAGTTGTTGAAGACTGTAGTAAACGAACAAAATGAGGCCCCGTGTCCAGCTTGTTCGGGTTTGGTCGAAATACCTGAACTCATCTCATAAAGTTCGCAGAACTTGTATTTCTTGAGAGCGTTCAAACCTTGAGCCTTTCGAGTTTGCCGGAGATGTCTGCCTCCAATGATCTGCTATCCAGGAAAAGGCTGTTTAACCTGCTCTGGTAAGCCGCCATCTTTTCGCTGAACTCCTTGGCCGTGATGTCCACATGTTCAATCTTCACATCAAAATACTGCCCGGCACTCAACGAGTAATTCTTCGATTCAATCTCATCGTAGGAAACCGCAACCGAGAAATCCTCGACGGCTTTCTTGGCATTGAAAGTCTCGATGATCTGCTGCTCTTCGTCAGGCCGCAGGACGGTCTTCTGGTTTTTCCCTTCCTTGATCTTCTCGCCGAGGTTTGAGGCATCGATGAGAACGACATCGCCGTTGTTGCTGGCGTCGATGAACAAGATGGAGACATTCGTGCCGGTGGTGGCGAAGATGTTGCTCGGCATGGAGACCACGCCGCCGAGCATTTTATTCTTCACCAAGTGCTCGCGGATGCTTTTCTGAATGCCGGACTGGGCGGTGATGAAGCCGGTGGGCACGACGATGGCGGCTCGGCCATTCGGCTCGAGGCTGTGGATGACATGCTGGATAAAGAGGAGGTAGATGGCCATGCTCTCCTTCTTCTTTTTTGGCACGCTTGGTATGCCGGCAAAGAAGCGCTCTTTGTTGCCTTTGGAGTCGAGTTGGTCGCGGTAGCTGGAGAAGTCCAGATTGAAGGGGGGATTGGAGACGATGAGGCTGAACTTTCTCAGCTTTGCCCCGTCTTGGTGGTAGGGCTCCAAAATCGTATCCCCCTGAATGACATTGGGTATGGAGTGGACAAGGTTGTTCAGGATGAGATTCAGCCGGAGCAGGCTGGAGGATTTCTGGGCAATATCCTGCGAATAAATAGTGCAGCGGTCCTCGCCGATGGCGTGGGCGAGGTTCATGAGGAGGGTGCCTGAGCCTGCAGCGGGATCGTAGCAAGTGACATTCTGCACCTCCTTGGGCACAAGGCAGGCGGCCATGATTTTGGCGACGGTGTGCGGTGTGTAATACTCGGCATACTGGCCGCCGCTGTCTTTGTTATAGTCTTTGATGAGGTATTCAAAGAGCGTGGCGTAGAAGTCGAACTTCTCGGCGAAGATGCGCTCGAAGCTGAAGGGGATGATTTTGTTGATGATGGCCTTGGCAAACTCATCGCGCTTTGTCGCCACATCTTGGGTAATGGCTTCAAAGAGGATGATCTTTTGGCCGTCGTTGGTTTTGACGGAGAAGATGTCGGTATTGAACTTGGCGATGTCCAGAAGGGTGGCATCCAGCGTGGAGGCGAAGTCTTTGTCGTTCTGCTTGCCCCAGAGGGTGGAAAGGAAGTGCTCGGGCTTCAGCCGGGCGGTGCTGGCACCGAGCTGCATGAGGAGGAAATCATACTCATCCGCCGACTTCGCGCGCAGGGCGTCCTCCCAGGATTTCGCATGGGCCAGGGCGGGCTCGATGCGCTTCACCTCGTGGGCGAATTTGTCATTGAGGAACTTGTAGAGGAAGACTTGGGTGATGATCTTGAACTCGTTCCCATCGTTCCCAAGGCCGTAGCTGGCGCAGACTGCCTTGAGGTCGTCGATGAGGGCGGTGGCTTTTTCTTTGAATTCTTGGGATGTCATGCGGTGTAGTGTCCCCGGAACTCAGCCAGATACTCCTTCATCACCAGATTGTTGATGAACTGGGTGCTCTCTGCGGTGAGTGGGAGATGGTGTTTGTTTTTGAGTTGCTCGATGATGAGGCGCGTCATCTCGGTCTTGGCGAAGGCTTCGTTGGTGAGAATGAGGGCGTTTTGTGAGATGCGAGCGTCTGCCTCGGCCTTGAATGCCGTGAGGGCTTCGAAAAGTTTTCGCTCGTTGGCGGTGGGTTCGCCTTTTTCAAGCAATCGCTTGTGCAGGCGGGCGTATTTCTCGTCGTTGGCATACTTGGCACGCAGGAGTTGGTTTTTCCGCTCCAATTCCCGCGCGCGGGCGTGGATGCCATGGAGTGCCGCTATGTTTTCAATCATCTCGGCCTGGGTGATCTCAGCGAGGTTTTTCTTTTTGAAGAGGCGTTCCAGTTCTTCCTTGAGGGTGACGAAGGCGGGGTCGTAGGGGTCGATGTTGCCAGCGAGACCTTCGCGTGTGCGGCGCAGCGTCTCACGCAGTTCATCGGCGATGACCATTTCAGCCTGGGATACTTTGCGGAAGGTGAAAAGCACATCCTCCAAGGCGATGTTGAGGATATTCAGGTTGTCGTCGGCATTTTCCAGCGCCTCACGCTGATTCAGCAGGGCGAGGTGGTTGTTTGCCTCGGTGGAGAGCTGGGTGAGCTTGCGGAAGTCGAGCTTGTGGAGAAGTTCGTATTGGCCGGAAAGGCGGATGAGGTTGTAAAGGCTCCTGGCGTCGTTGAGAGCTTTCACGATCTTGCGCATTTCGGCGCGGTCCACGATCTGGGTGATCTGCTGGGAAAAGACTTCGGCGTTCTCGGTATCGAAATGGAAGAGGGCGTCCTTGATGGCCTCAATGTCGGCGGTGATCTCCGCTTCCGTTTTGAAAAGGTCGGAATAGCTCTGGAGTTCATCGCCCAGCTCGCTCTGGAGCTCGTCGAAGTAGTCCTTGTTCGTCTTGCTGAACTCAGCCTCGATATTCACAAAATCAACGACGCTGCCGTAGCGATAGCCGGGGTAAGGGCGGTTCACGCGCGTGAGCGCCTGAAGAAGATTGTGGGCTTTGATGATTCGCCCGAGGTAGAGCTTCTTCAGCCGAGCGGCATCAAAGCCGGTGAGGAGCATGTTGAAGACAAAAAGAATGTCGATCTTGCCTTCCTTGAAAGACTCCACAAGTTCCTTGCGCTCGGTTTTCGTTCCTATGTCGTGGAGAATCAGGGCTGAGGTGGTCACTGTGCGCTTGGGCAGGACACGAAGTGTGGGCTCCTCGGCCGCTAATTTTAAATCCATCTCCTTCGCGAACTCAGAGGATCCAGTCAGCACCGAAGGGATGATGGGTTCGGGGGCTTTCTGGGCATACTTCAATTCAAAGAGGCGTGCCATTTCCTTTGCCTGCTCAGAGGAGTCACAAATGACCATGGCTCCGGTGGTGAAGTCGTTTTTCATGACACGGGAGCTCTCAAAGTCGTTAATGATGTAGTCGAGCATGGGTTCGACGAACTTGGGGTGGGAGTAAACAAGGGTCCGGTTTTTCGTATCCTGGAGCACCTGGATTTGCTCGAGGGCCTCCTTCAGCTGGAGCCTGTATTTGGTTTCTATCTCTTCGCGGAGGAGGCGGAGCGTGTAGCCGTCTGCGATGGAGCGGTTGTAGTAGTATTTGTGGATGTAGTCGCCAAAGATGAGCTTCGAGTTGTAGGTCTGCCGAGTCGTGGAGCCGCCGTCTTCGCTCCTAGCGCCTTGGAGTGTGCCGTTGAGCAAAGGAGTTCCCGTGAGCCCAATCTGAATGGCATTGCCGTCGGATTGGTTGAGATTCGCCAAGAAGCTGCCTTGGGGGTTGTAGCTGCGGTGCACTTCATCCAGAAAATAAACGCGCTGGAGATTCAGGGCGTAGTCGCTGTTTTTCACAACATCCGGGTCGTTCTCAAAACGGTGGATATTCACCACGGTGATCTCGGGGAGCCCGGCATGATTATGGACGGCGAGGTTGGATTTGATGTCTTCTGCAAACTCATCGCGTGAGGTGATGGTGTGGACATGCAGGCCACGGCTGCGGAACTCGCGGCAGGCCTGATCCAAGAGATCGATGCGATCCACGATGAAATAGAACTTCGGGATGACGCCCTTTTTCTGGAAGTAGTCGGTGAGGAAGTGGACGCTGTAAAAAGCGAGGGCGGTCTTGCCGCTCCCTTGGGTATGCCAGATGATGCCCTTGCGAATCCCGGCGTTGATTTTGCTCTCGATCGCCTTTGTCGCAAAGATCTGCGGATAACGCATGACATGCTTTTCGAGCCGCTTCTCGGTCTTCACATAAGCAAGACCAAAGCGCAGCATGAAGGCTAGGCGGGACCGAGATAAGAGCGAGGTGCTGAGCCTGTTCGTGGGGCTGTGTGGGTTTTTATTCGTGGTGAACTCGGGCGAATGCTTGATGCTGGCGAGGTTGTTGTCAGCGAGAACAAAGTCTTCGGTTTGCTGATTCTCGGGCTGGAGCAGTTGGGAAAGGTCCAAAGCCTCCTCCTCACGAAAGTAATTGAAGACAGGCTCACCGTAGGCCGGTGCAGCATAAAACGCACCTTCGAGTGGCTCGGAGGAGGCGTTGTCGTATTCCATGTTGTTCGAAAACACCATGAACTGTGTGAGGTTGATAAAACGCTTGAACTTGGGGTTCTTGAAACGGGTGTTGATGCGGCTTCGCTCGGCGAGAATGCCGTCGCGGTTGTTGGGTTTCTTAACCTCGATGAAGACGAGAGGCAGCCCGTTGATCAGGAGAGTGATGTCTGGTCGGAATTCTTCGTCGCCCTTTTTGCAGGTAAACTCGGTAACGACATGAAAGGTATTTCGATGAAAGTCCTCAAAGTCGATGATCTTCAGACCCGATGTTTGGGTGATCTTTTCGTAGAACTGCTTTCCGAGGTCCTCGTTGTCCAGGAGTAGATCGAGATGGGCCAAAGCCGTCTCGATTTCTGAGGATGTAGCTGAGGGATTGATCGCAGAGATGCTCTGGCAAAATATAGACGGAACGATGTTGCTCGATTCATCCCACGCCAGGCCTTTCAACGACAGGTAGGTGTAGCCCAATCGCGTCAGGTGGAGTATGGCGGGGATTTTAACCCTTGAGTCTTCGTTGAATTTCACAAGAAAGAGAGAGTGTGAAAATGGGTATTAATTATTGATATGTAATAATCTGCGAGTCGCTTTCAGAATAAAAATGGCGCATCATTGTGCATTGGTTTTTCGATTCAGAAAGTATTTTTTGACAGGATAACAGGATTAACAGGACGGGGATTAAGTGGCAGGGCAGGCTAATTTTGAATGTTGGATTGTGGATTTGAACAGGGCTCAACGCTGGTCTCTTGGCCCATTGCTTTTTTACGCTGAGGTTTCATCGCTCTTCCTCCTTCTGCAAATCACGCGAGAGTTCGGCTTCGATTTCCTGAATGGTGGGTAGGCTGCCTTGGAATTCAGGAGGGAGGGTCTCAGTGAGCTGCGTTTTCCAATCCGCGACAGCGATGGATTGCTCAAGGCCGCTGAGGGCATACTCGACGAGGACCTTATTTTTTCCCTTGCATAGAAGAAGGCCAATCGTGGGCTGGTCATCGGGGTGGCGGAGCAAATCGTCCACGGCAGAGCGGTAGAGATTGATCTGGCCGACATCACCAGGTTCGAAGGCGCGGGCCTTGAGTTCTATGACGACATAGCGCCGGAGCTTGAGATGGTAGAAAAGGAGGTCGAGGTAGAAATCCTCGTCGCCAACCTCGAGATGCACCTGCCGACCGACAAAGGCGAAACCGGCTCCCAACTCCAAAAGGAACTGTTGGATGTGGTCGACGAGGGCCTGCTCGACCTCGGCCTCGCGGCGGGGATCTGCGGTGCCAAGAAAGTCGAAGAGGTAGGGGTCTTTGAAAAGCTGCGCTGCCATGTCCGAGTCGACGGGGGGCATGGTGAGGGCGAAGTTGCTCTGGGCGCGACCGGCACGGAGATGGAGGCGGTTTTGGATTTGGATTTCCAAGATGCTTCGGCTCCATCCGTGGGAGATGGTTTGCTGGATGTAGAAGTCACGGACGGCGGAATCTTTGACCATCTGGAGAAGCCGGATGACATGACCCCAGGGCAATTGCGAAACAGGTTGTTTCGTAATTGTCCCGTCGGGGAATGCATCGGCAAATAACTTCATGGAAAGGAGGTTGCGCGTCGATAGTCCGCGCATGTCAGGGAAAGCCTTGCGGAGATCGGCGGAGAGGCGGTCGATGACCTTGGCGCCCCAAGCGGCTTCCTGCTGGCGCTGAAGGATGATTTTTCCGGTGTGCCAATAGGCTTCGATGACGATGGGATTGGCCGCGAGCACGGCGCGGATGCGCGCGCTTTGCAGGTGGCTTTTGATTTCTTCAAATGTGGCGCTGTATGATTCCGGCAAACCAGCAAGCGAAGGCGGCGCGGTGAAACGCGCGTCAACGCGGGCACGACCGCGAGCCAAGCGACTGCCGATTTCGATCGGCGCCGGAGGATTCAAATTTGATGATTTTTTAGCAGGCACAAAAAGTGGCGGGATATTCAGGCTCCGGGATTTAGGAATCGAGAGACATTGTCTCCCGATTTTTCTGTTGCCTGGATTGCAAGGGCGACTCGGTGGGGCGGCGTCGCAAAAGCGGCAACAGGGCGGCATAGCCGCTGTGGCCCGTAGCTGGCAACCAGTGGCGGGGGTAAAGGAATTGCGCGCATGGGATGCTTTTTAGCTTGTTTTGAGGCATCGGGCAATGAGGTTGAGGAGGGAGTTCGCCGCCTGCTGGCCAGAGTCCTGTTTTTCAGGCTCCCCAGATGCAACGGCGAATTCCTTTTTTCTTTCTTGGCGCTCGCGGACGGCGCGTTCGCGCCTGAGGCTTGGGTCGGCAACGGCGTGCCAACCCTTGCTATCATGGAATCATGTGGTTTCGCTGCCATCGCGGTTGGGTGTCTTTCATGGTCCTTTTTTAATTTGCAGTTCCTTCTTGGCGGGCGTGGTCCATATCTCGCGGTAATTAGCAACGCTTGGCGAGACGATGGCGATGGCTTGTGGCGGTGGGGTATCGCTCTCGAAGAATTCGGTGTTTATGGCGCCATCGGGCCAGCGGGCGCGGAAACGCTGGGTGCGGGCTCCATTGGAGGGCCAGCTGTAATGCGAGGCATACTGGGAGAATGAAGGCGTGAGTTCGATGGTGACGGGAGCCATGCCAAGCACATTGCCGTTCCAATCTACCAGCGCGCCGGGGGGTGCGGTCTGGATCTGGATTTCATGTGGCTTGGGCTGCGCGCGCTTGATCTCAGGCTCGGGCGTCTGAATGGCGGTGCAGGCGCTGAGGAGCAGGGCGAGAAAGAGCGGGGTGATGGCGTTCATAAAAATGGTGTATGGCGCGGGGTGGAGGTCAATGCGGCGTCGTCAACGCCATCAGGAAACAAGGGCAAATGCATTTGCAAGTCCACTTGGGGTGGTTCCTCTGGCACAAACGGCTCGCGGAAGCGGAGTGTCCTTGGGGCGTTTTCTGGTTTCGCAAAGAGCGAGATTTCCCAGCCTGCGCGCGAGACCCTGGTGCGCCCGACACGGATGCCGGAAGGCCTCACCTCGATATCGATGGTGGCCGAGTGCCCTGCATCGGAATGGTAGGTTTGGATGAGCTTCTTCAGCTTGGAATGGCGAAGAAAGCACACGCCGGACCGCTCGACAGTGGCTTCACAACCCGCTTCGATATCGCCGCAGGAGAGGGTGACAAAGCCCTCTGATGCTTCAATGCGCAAAAGCGGGACGGCACCGCTGCAAACGGCCTTGAGCAGTTTTATCAACTAAACGCGTGGCACGAAGAATCTCACAGTTAATCGAAGAGGATGCCGGTATTCATGTCGCTGGGTGGATACCAGACTATACCGTGCTCGGTTTTCAGAATCCTGCGCATGCGGCCCCAAACATCGTGGCAGCGGCCCATGCCGACGATTGGCGACTCTTTTTCGGCCTGGCGCTCGACTGCCCGCATGATGAGCTTGATGTCCGGGTCGTCCTCGATGGGGTCGTAGAGTTCTCCCATCGGGTCGTTCAAGCACTGGTAGGTGCGAGCTTTTTCGATGCGGTGAAGTAGCTCGGAGTCTCGAATCTTTTTTCCATAGGCGTTTGGTTTGCATAGCTCAAAAAACAAACTCGCTCTGCCGTGCGAAGCGGCTTGGGAATTGAGTCTGCGGGCGAAAGCAGCGCGTGGCTACTTGGATGGCGGATAGGATTTGGTGATCATTTCGAGGGAGACCCTATCAACCTCGGTCGGACATCCGCTGGGGGTGCAAAATTTTTTTAAAGCGGGCGACAATTCAAAACACAACGGGCCGCGTGCCCACACGGCCCCGAAATTGCCATGCCAGTGAGTTCGCAACCGGGGCGTCGCTTGACACGCTTCCCCTATACTGAAGGTAGCGCATGACTCCTATTTTCTCGCCCCACCCCAAACGCCTCAAGCGACCCATTTTTAGCGATTGCGACACTGGGCTCGCCCACCCGCTTGACACGCTCTCCCTATACTAAAAGTAGAGTATGACTCCTTTTTCCACATCCACCGCCGAATGCTCGAGCGCCCGTTTTCCCACGGCGCAAGCGGACCAGTGCGACCTCTTCACGGAGGCGCGAGGAACCCCTTTCTCCCAACCACCCGACCGCGCGGAATCATGCCGCGCGGCGGGCCAACAATCGCCGGTTGGGCTGAAGCACCAAACCATGGATAAAACCATGCTAAACACCACCCCGCTGAACGAGGCTCAGCGGGAATCAGTGGCCGCCGCCTTGAACTCCATCCGCTCCTCGCTGGGCTTTCTCGTTGGGCTTCGCCCCAGCGACA
>JBILWM010000196.1:0-3219 GCA_044369905.1 Terrimicrobiaceae bacterium
ACAAAGCGGGCGCACTCAACGGTGTAGATGACCAGCACGAGATTGCGAATGCCCTTGCGCCCATCGGGCCGCAGCCAGCCTTGCCATGTTGGATGAGTGGAAGATCGCTCGTTATTCATAGATGGTGTCGGTTGGAGCTCCGGTGGTGACTTCGAGCGTGTTCGAGCGCTCGTCGAGATCGCTGGCGCAATTGTGGAGGTGGATCCAATCGCCAACGGCAATCGGCTCGGTGGCATGGCCGATGCGAACGCCGTATTTGATCACCGCTTCGCCGACCGCGTGGGGACGCACGGCCATCTTGTGACCGAGCCGGATGGCTTGATTGATGGAAAGAAGCGATGCGACGGGAGAACCGAGCAGGCTCACCGGGCCCGGCTGCGCATCATCAAGAAGCACGGCAACAGAGTCGCTTGAGTGAATTTGAAAAGCGCGGGGATTCATTGCCGATCAGCAAAACAGCGGCTCGATGTGCTTCTTGAGCAGGTTGTCGCGAACCCTGCGCCCGACGATGCCGCAATTGGCCTTCAAGGCGTCGGTGTAGCGGGTGCCCATGCCGATGGTGAATCTCGGGAGTTTTTTCATAGTGGAGTTTTGAGAATTGGGGACTTCGATAGGGATTGCAAAAAGCAGCGTAATCCTCATCGGTTCGGCGCATCATAGAAACACAAATGCGATAGCCATTCTCCTACGAGTGACATAAACTGCTACTGTGCCGAGCCCCGTTTCCAAAGTAACCGTCCATCCCCCGCCTGGCCGTCCAAGTTGGGGCGGGCAAGGCAATCTCCCGCTAATCTACCTTGGCTGGGGGCGCCGGGATTTTGCGAAAAATCCCCTACCCGTTCACTACGACCGTGGCACAAACTACTTCATCCTCGTCAGCGGCGAGATTGTGCTATCCGTCGGCAACGAGCAAAAAGTCGTTCAAGGACCGAGTGCCATCCTGATCGACTCCGACTGCCGCTTTGGCATCACGCAAAAACGGCGCGAGACGGTTAACATCCTTGTTTGGGTCTGGAAAGATCGTCCCCAACTCCCCGAACTCCATATTGCCGAGGGCGCATCGCGCACACTCGACCTTGGCGACTCCTCGCTCGATGCGCTCAAGGAACTGCACTCCCGCTGCCGCAAGGAAATCGCCGTCTCGGACAGCGCCTTGCCATTCACCCTCAACGCACTTCGCCAACTCGTGGAAGTCGAAATCCTCCGCGCCACGCGCACGGCAACCGCCACCGGCGACTTGCGCTGGGAGTTGGCACACTCCTGGATGATGAACAATCTCTCGATCCACACGCCCGTGCCCGCCCTCTGCGACTACCTGGGAATGTCCCCCAGCGCGCTGCACCGGTTTTTTCGCAGTCAGGCCGGTCTCTCCCCCGGCGCCTATTTTCGAAATCTCAAATGGCAGGAAGCCCGTCGGCTCGTTGAAAATGAAGGCTGGCAAGTCAAAGCCGCCGCCTACCACCTCGGATACCGGCACCCCAACGACCTCAGCAGGGCTCTATTGGCTCATCGATGAGTTTGCCACGCCGGCAGCACGATTTCGAAAACCGGGAGAGTTCATCGTCCTCGCATGGCCCAAACTTCAGCCGCCCTCCAGCTTGTAGAGAAACGGCGCTCGGGCATCGATGAGGTTGTGGCACCAGCCTCTGTTATGGTCACCAGCTCATGCGCAGCGAAAGAAATATAGAACACTCATTCCAGCGGCTCGTGCCGTTGTTTTTCTGCTTGATGAATGATCTCTACAGCGAACTGGAACAATATCAGAAAACGCGACTTCTTTTGATAGATGCCGATCTATACCCGACCAGAAAGACGGAAACTTTTTTCTTGATCACATGAAAAAGTGATCTAAATAAACATTGCAGTCTCCTCTGTGCCCCACATCACAAACCCTCAAAACCATACGATGAAAAGCCACACTCGCACCACCAGCTAATATGGCGCTTTTTCATTCCCCGATCCCCAATCATCAGCATTTCACACCAAACTAACCCTAAACCATTATGAAAAAAATGCCTAAAATCGCTAAATCCCATCTGGCCAACCTCTCCCTTGCAGTCGCCATGGCCACTACGACCTGCCTTCTTCAAGCCGAAGATTCCGTGGTAAACCTGCTCAAAAATGGAGGAGCGGAAACTGGCGATGTATCATCTTGGGATGCTTTCCAATCGGTATCTTCCGCAGCCAAAGAAGGGAAGCATGCGTTTGTTCTGGGACCAAAAAAGCAAGCAATCTCGGATGACTTTATCGAGTTGGACCCGGAAGCCCAATATGAACTCTCCTGCTTTGCCATGAGCCAACAAGGTGGAGCAAAATGGCTCATTGGTTTTGACTGCTACGATGCGGAGCAAAAAAGAATCCTCAGCGAGGATGTCACAATCATCGAGGGAACGGAAACCGCATTGACCGAAGATGCGGTCAAGGGCAGCAAAGTGTTGAAAATCGCAAATGGCCAATCCTGGGCATTTGAGCCGGGATCATCGCCGAAGTGGGGTGTCGTGGCATTCAATGTGGATGATTCCGGCGCCTTCAGCGACCTTCCAAACCGCGAGCGCAGTGATTGGGGAATTACAGCGATCCGTCAAGTGGACGGGCAGTGGGAAGTCGAACTGAAAAACCCTCTTCGGACGGATTACCCTGCCGGCACAAAAGTGCGTCAACACAAAACCGCTGGAACATGTATGTGGATCGGGGAACTGGTTGCCCCCACAGAGTGGACTCAAACCAAAGGTCGGCGCTCCGGCGTGAGCATGGTTCGCGGCGATTCAGGGAAAAAGTTCTGGCCTGGCACACGATTCGTCAAAATTTTCATCTTAAACCAATCTGACTCTGACATTCTCTTCGACGATATAATCTTTCGTCGCCTCGAATGAGGTCGGAGACTCCCTTGAACGAAAACTCTTGCTGGTGATTGTTCCGGCTTGAAAATCCCATCGCTTGCTGCGCGCTTCATCTCAACTCGCGCAGCTGCAGCCTTTCAGACGAGGAATCTTCAAGCTTAGCCCTCCGAGGACAGCGAAAATTCCTCGAGAAAATGCAAGCCAAGGGATGAAGGCAAGGAAACCTTGGACTCGAACTCCATGAAACCTGACGCCAACCAAAATCTCGCCACCTTTTCCGAAGCATCCCGCTCAACTCCCATCGTGAATCACTCCGATGTGTTGATCTGCGGCGGTGGACCGGCCGGAGTTGCTGCGGCGATTGCCGCCGCCCGAGAAG
>JBILWM010000083.1:0-11378 GCA_044369905.1 Terrimicrobiaceae bacterium
GCACCACCACCCGCCGACTCGTCTTTGCCTCCGACTCACCGCTTAGATTCTCCCATGTGCTCGGGTTCACAAACATGATGTCGACCTGCGGCCACCCGGGTTCTTGTTTGGAGAACTGCTCAAATGCTGGCGTCTCCACTGCAAGCTCGTATCCAAACTCCCCAAGGATGGAACGCCAAGCCTCCCTTGCCCCTTGTTCACTGAGAAAATCCACATCTGTGGTCATCCGCTCGTAACCATGATGAACCACCGCATGGCCACCGATGACTAAAAACTCTACACCGCGCTTTTCAGCTTCTCTCGCGAGGCGCTCAATCAGTTCCAGTATCATTTGTTACATGCGGATGTTAACGAGGGTTCTCAAAAGTATTTGCCCTTGCACCCATATCCACAAGGACAGAATTCTCTCAAATGTCGAGGCCGATCATCTCAACTTTTCTCATCCTCGTTGGACTCTGGAACAAAACCACAGGAATTCATTCCCAGGGCTCCTTGTTCTAAGGAAAGTGAGAGTAAATGTTGCCTGACCCCCAGTTTCCCAGTTCTTTAAAACGCTTTTCCAGCTTGCATCGCTACAAAGCTCCTGTTTCCAAGAAACTGAAATAGCACGTCCTGTTGAAGATGATGTGGTCGAGCAGGTCGATGCCAACGATGGCTCCGGCAGCTTTTAGTTGCGCGGTGATTTCGATGTCGCTGGGTGATGGTTCGAGGCCTCCGCCGGGGTGGTTGTGGGCGACGATCACCGCGGAGGCGCGGTCGGATAGTGGATCGGCGAAGACTTCCCGGGGATGCACCGGACTGCGGTCGATCAGGCCGATGGACACCACACGGATGTTCAGAAGCTCGTTCGCACCGTTGATACTGGCGCAGAGGAAATGCTCCTGCTTGCGGTCGGCGTAGTGGCGGACGTGCGGGAGCAGGTCGGCCGGTGTCATGATCTTCGCGCCTTCGGGTTTGATGCGGCGGCGGGCGAACTCAATGGCAGCGACGAGAAGCATCGCCTTGGTGGTGCCCATCCCTTCAAGGCTCAAAAGATCCTCGACCGTCAGACCCAAGCCCTTCTTATCCGCGACGGTGGTGACATTCCGGGCCAGCGCCATCACGTCTATTTTGGTTGTGCCTTTGCCCAGCAACACAGCCAGCAGTTCCTGGTCGCTCAGTGCAGCCGCGCCTTTGCGCAGGAGCTTCTCGCGCGGTCGGTCGGCTTCAGGGATTTCGTGAATCGTCTTGCTCATGACCTCATGCAGCTTCGGACAGATGCGTTTGGATGACCGTCACGGCCATGAGGTCGAAGATGCCGCCAGTGTCGGTGTATTTCGGGTCGGCGAGTTCGTCGTAACGGCCGTGTGCATCGTAGGTCGTCTGAATCTCGCCGTTGACCTGGCCGCGATACGGTCCCTCGAGATAAATGCGGTCGTCGCGGTGCGCGTGGACGGTGGTGCGGATGGCAGGGTCGGCGATCTTCTGATCTGTCACCTGCTTGATGTAGAGCGCCTCCTCGTCAGTGATGTCGAACTTGGCGCGAATCTGCTCAATCACGTCCTGCACCGAGACCTTCACCGGCACCGGGCCTGCGCCGCCTTTTCCTTTGCCGGGCTGGAGCTTCACCGGACCGCCGCTGGTCATCACTCCTTGATACTGCACCGCCGCCTTGGTGACGATGGTCGCGCGAATCTGCTTCATCAGGTCTGAGACGGTCCCGGCCTTGATGAGCTGCGGCCCCACGTATTCGGCAAAGGTGGCGAACTCCTGAATCTGCGGCGAGTATGTGAAAAAGCAGGTGAGGAAATGGTAGCTCTTCACGAAGCGGGCCAGTAAATAGACTAACGCCTTGCGGTCTTCCCAATCGGTGAGCTTCGCGAGAAAGCGCGTCCGTAGTCCGTTCACCTGGAATTGCACCTGTGCATCCGTCCCACTCTTAAGAAGCGCCAGCATATCGGAGGCATCCTTCTGGGTGAAGACGCCCGCGGCGAGAATTTCCGCATGTAATTTCGGGCAGGTTTCTGCGTCCGGTTCTTCCGGCGCGAATGGCGCGCCCTTCCGATACTTCGCGAAGGCTTTCAGGATTTGTTTGGCGTTGTTGGTGAAGTCCACGACCACGACATCCTTCTTGCCGTGGTGGCAGCGATTCAGCCGGGAAACCGTCTGCACAGCGTTGCGATCCAGCACCGGCTTGTCGAGGAACATGCCCGCGAGCAACGGCTGGTCGAAGCCGGTCTGAAATTTGTTTGCCACCACCATAATCCGGTAGTCGTCGCCCTCGAAGCGGCCCTCAATCAACTCGCCCGTCTGCAACTCATTCACGGCATATTCGCTGATGGCAGCGTTCGTCTCCGGGTGGACGAAATCCGAGAAGGCGTAGAGCACCTTGTAGTCGGCCCCGCGCTCCTTGAGCTTTTCCTTGATGATATTGTAATACCGCAGCCCGGCTACGCGGGATGAGGTGACGATCATCGCCTTGGCGCGTCCGCCGATCAGCGGCTTCACGTCCTTCTCAAAGATGCGCAGCATCACCTCGGCCTTGTATTGAATCAGCCCGTCGTCCTGAAACGCCACGTTCTGGAGCGCCTTGGACACGACGCCTTTCGGATAGACCTTCTCTTCGTCCGGCTTCGGGACGATGGGGCATTCCAGATTGTAGAGCGTCTTGTAGGAGATGATGCTCGCCGCCACGTCCACGATGTAGCCCTCGGCAATGGCTTCGGCCTCGGTGTAGCTGTCGAAGGGATTGCCAAACATCGACACGGTGGCGGGTGCTGGTGTGGCGGTGAAGGCGACGAATAACTGATTCAGGTCATGCTCGCGGATGGCCTTGGCAATCTGCTCTTCGAGATCCTCCTCGGGGGCTTCCTCATCCGGCGCGCCCTCCTTGCGGAACGGTAAGCGAATGGCCGCACCCATGTGGCCTTCCTGCGAGCGGTGAGCTTCATCGATCAGGAACGCCACCCGGAGGTTTTTCAATTCCGGATTCTTTTGAATTTCCTCCAGCACCCAGGCGAACTTCTGCTGCGTGGTGACGATGATGGATCTCCTCTCCTTGAGAAAACGCGGCAAGTCGTCGGCCTTCTTTGCGATGCCCACCACATCCTTGAGGTGGGTGAACTTCTCGATGTCCTCGCGGATGTTTGTGTCGAGCGATTTGCGGTCGGTGAGAATTAATGTGATGTCCACCAGCTTCTCATTCGTGCCGGGCTTGAAGAGGCTGTGCAGCCGGCTGGCCAGCCAGCAGATGGAGGTAGAGTTCCATCTGGCCTTTGTCCCCCGGTCTGAAGTCTGCCAGCTTCAGCTCCACGGGCACCAGTCGCCGCAGGTTGCGGTGATAAAAGAGCAGGTCCAGGTAATGATCCACTCCGTCCACCGTCACCCGCTTCTGCCGTTCCAGAAAGGCAAAGCCTACGCCCAGCTCCAGAATGAAGGACTCCATCTCCCGCAGAATCGCCGCCTCCAGATCCTTTTCCGCGTAGGTGTCCTTCAGCCCCAGAAAATCGAGGAAGTAGGGATCGCGGAACACAAGGTCGGGCGTCAGCTTGTCCTCATCCCGCAGTGCCTTCAGTTCCTGCTCCGCCAGTTTGGCGGGCTTCTTGGAAAGGGCCGTGCGCTCGTAGAGCATCCCGCCGATCTTCTCGCGCAGTGCACTCACGCTCCAGCGTTCCACCCGGCACATCTCCGCGTAGAAATCGCGCTGTAGTGGCTTGCTCAGCGGGATCAGCGCGATGAAGTGGGTCCAGCTCAATTGTCGTATCAGTGATACGACAATCTTCCGCTCCGGGAACACCTCGGCAAATTGGATCATCCGGCGCAGGTTCTTATCGCCAAATCCCCGGCCAAACTCCCGCTCCAATTGTCTCCCCACTGCGGAGACAATCTTGCCCCCATACTCAGCCCGCTCATCTTGCAGGATGTCCTTTCGGATGCGGGTGCCTACTTCCCAATACAGCAGTGTCAAACCTGCATTTACCGTTCGACCGACCTGCTCCCGAGCCTCCGCGATCATTTGCCGCAGGTCGGTGAGCAACGGGTCAGCGGCAGCACGCCTCGGTGCAGGACTGGCCAATGCAGCTTTTGTCTTGGTGGATGGGCGCGGCTTGGTGCTCATGCGGTCGTGTGGGGTAACGTCGGTTCTTGGGTCAGTTTAGCGGCCCGCTCCTGAATGGCACGCACGTCCGCCTCCGTGATCCGCCGCTGGCCGGTGACGCATTCGTGAATCAGTGACTTGCGGTAGGCGGTCAGGGTGGCGATTTGGGCTTGGATGGTTGTCACGACGCGCTTCATCTCGCTCACTTTTGTTTTGAGATGCTCGCAGATCGCACGTTGCTCTGTGACGGGCGGGAGAGGAATGTGGAGTCTGCCGTAACGAGTCGAGTTCAGATTCGACTGCTGCACTGACGGGATCGCTAACCGTCGGGCAAAGGCAAGGAAGCCAGCACAGTTCACCGCATAGTTTAGGAACTCTGGAATGATGCGGTGGTTCACTCGCAGCCTGACCAAGTATGAGGCAAACGTGACAGCGTCTTCTTTACAGCCGAGGAAGAGAGCGGCTTTACCCACCTGATCAGGGCTATTGGTGCGGTTGTAGAGAAGGTCGTTCTTTTCCAGCAGGAGTTCGTCAGCCACTTCGTCCACAAACTCCATCTTCGAGAACACGATCTCTCCCGATTGGATGTTGCCCATCTTGAGCACTGGATACTTGCCCTCTGGTTCGCTGCTAACTGAAATGCCGTAATCGAGATGTGAGATAACCCGCTTAATGCGAACCGCTGTCCAGTGCTCTGGGAGTGCACCAATCCAATCATGATCGATCCCACGGAGTTTTGGCTTGGTATTCAGTCCCCTCGTGACTGCCGTCTCAATGATACTTTCCCTCACTGCATCGAGGGTCTCGAGTTGGCCGCGTTTAGCGGCCACCGCTGCGTCAATCGCCGCGCAACTCGCATCCAGATACGCTGCGATGCGCTGTTGCTCCTGCAGCGGTGGGAGCGGGATGCTGAAGGATTGGAAGTCCTTGTCGTCAACTGCCGGGTAACCAACGCCTTTCGCCGTCGCCTCGAAGTATTGCCGTGCCCCATCCGCGAGGAGTGAATAGTAAGCGAACTTCGGCGAGAGCTTGTTTGGAGCAGGTCGCACAACATTGAAGCCTGTAGAGCACACTAAATCGTCCGGCGTATTTTCGATGAACGCCACAGCTTGCAGATTTGGTCTGACGGATGAAATCGCGGTGCAGTTCGTTTCTAACCGACGGCGCGCACGGGATGGCGCGTCCTCATATCGCAACCGCTCAATAGCATTCGGATCAACAATGCCGTGGTAGTTCACATTCGAGATTTCGAGGTAGTCGAACTCGTATTCCGCATCCGTGTTGGCAGGCAGCGACGATGCGTTGATGGCCGACACATCTTTGAGTCGGTCGCTCGTCCAGTCTTTGGGGATGGGACTTATCATTTCGCCAACCCCTCCAGCATCTTCTCCGCGTCCTTCTCCAGCTTCCAGAACTCCACCAGCAAATCCTTGGCGGGCGTGGGCTGCTGGTAGCGGTAGAAGTATTTATTCGGCAGGATTTCGTAGCCGAGGACAGTCTTGCCCTCCTTCTTCGTTTCCTCCCAGCGGATGATCGGCTTGGCGATTTCCCGTTTCAGGAAGGCCGCGATGTCCTCGCCATGCGGGATGTATTCATCATCCTGCACGTAGTGCCGGTGGGTCCACTCGACGGAGACGATTTCCTCAGCACCGGCCAGAGCTTCCTTGAAATTCTTGGCGGCGTTGTCCGCTGATTTGATGGTGAACTCGATGGTCTTGGGCTTCGCGACTTTGGAAAGTCGCGCGACGACGCGGAAGGTCAGGTCGCTCTCGTGGAAGTCCTGCTCCTTTTTCACATTGGCGGCGGTGAAGGCCTTCTCGTAAGGCTCGGTGATGATGGCGGGCTGGTCATGCTCGTCCGTCTGCCAGAAGACGACGCTGACCTTGTGATAAGCGAAGTCTTCGCGCGGGAAGATTTTCACCTGCTCGTCGGCATAGCCCTTGGCCCAGCCTTTGATGTAGCGCTCCTCGATCCAGGCGCGGTGGGCATCGGTGATGCGGTGGCGTTTGTTGCCGAAGGATTTCGGCTCCTTCTCAAACTGCTGGCGGGCATCAATCAGCATGACGCGGCCTGTATGGCTGGCGGGCTTGTCATTCCGCAGCAGCCAGATGTAGGTAAAGATGCCGGTGTTATAGAAAAGCTGGTCGGGCAGCATGACGATGGCATCCAGCCAGTCGTTCTCCAGGATCCAGCGGCGGATCTCGCTCTCGCCAGAGCCGCAGTCGCCATTTGAAAGGGGCGAGCCATTGAAGATAATGGCGATGCGGCTGCCGCCTTCCTCGGGCGCGGCCATCTTGGCCAGCATGGTTTCCAGGAAGAGCAGCGCGCCGTCATTCACACGCGGCATCCCAGCCCGGTAGCGGGTTTTCTCCAGCTTACGGGCTTCTTTCTCGTAGCCGTCCTTGCCGCCCCATGTGACGCCGAAGGGCGGATTGCTGAGCATTCGGTTGAAGCGCCATTTGGGCTCCGGCCACTGGTCGCCCGGCTCCTTACTGTGCGGCTCGTGCGGGATGAGCGAGTTGCCAAGGTGGACGGTGGCCTGCCGGTCGTTCTTGATGAGGAGGTCGGCCTGACAGACGGCATAGTTCGTGGGGGAAAGCTCCTGGCCGTGAACGGTGACGTATTTCTCAACACGTGCCTTTTCCTCGGGCGTGTCGGCGCGCTCCAACAGATACTCCTTCGCCACGGACAACATGCCGCCCGTGCCGCTGGCGGGATCGTAGATGGAGAGATGCTTGTCCGGGATGGGAATATCCAGCAACTCGACCATGAGGCGGACGACTTCGCGCGGGGTGAAGTGTTCCCCGGCCTCGTCACCGCTTTGTTCCGAGAAGCGTCGGAGCAACTCCTCGTAGATGTAGCCCATCTCCAGCCCTGAGAGCTGGTCGGGGCCAAGCGCGAGTTCCTTGTATTGGTTAAGGATTGGGGCCAGACGGTTGTTTTTCACCATCAGGCCGATGGTGGCGCGGTAATGGAAGTGCTCGATGATGTCATCAACATTCTTGGAGAAGCCGTTGATGTAGGCGCGGAAGTTCTCCTCCAGCAGAGCGTGGTCTTCCTCATAAACCGAGCGGAGCGTCCAGTCGGTGGTGTTGGAGAACGGGCACTGCTTGGGATTGAGTTCCAGTTCCTTGACCAGCTTGGCGAGTTCCTTCTCGGTGAGCTTGGGCCGGCTCTTGAGCACTTCGGCGGATTTCTTCTCTCGCCAGTCAACCAGCACGCACTCCAGACGGCGGATGACAATGATGGGTAGGATGACACTCTGGTATTCGTAGGACTTGAACTTCCCGCGCAGTCGCTCGGCCGATTTCCAGATGTCGGAGGCGAGATTGTCGAGCTTAGGTTTGTTGAGAGAGAGGGCCATGAAAAGGTTCAAGCATTAATTATTGATATTTAGGATACTGCGAATTGATGAAAGCATGTTTTTCAATAAGTCTGACAATAGCGGATCACCTTTTTGAAGCAAGAGATTTTCGATTCAGAAAGCATTTTTTGACAGAATCAGAGCGGAGCGGACAAAGACTGCTGGAAGCAGCCCGTAGGGTGAGCGGAAGCGAGTCAATTTACAGGATTAACAGGAGTAGCAGGAGCGAGGATGTTTTTTGTGAAATTCAGTGGAATCCTGGAGTTGCCGTGAGTGATTTGACGATATCGAGGAGGCTGCCCGAGAGTTTTTGAATTCGGAGGTCTATGGGAGCAAGCAGACCGTCCGACATGAGAATGAGGTTGCCTCTGTGGGTATCGGAAATGGCGAGCCCATTTTCTGGATCGAAAAAAGCTGTCTCTCCATCCGAGGTGAAGGCTTTCCAGCCGTTGTCAGTGAAAAAATCCCTAATCTGAGCCTCACTCGTTGCGGGGGTGCCAGCTATAGCAGGCTGTTCAATGATCAATCTGTTGCCATCTGGGGTTGGCACAACGCCGAGGAAACGGACCTGATCGGCGAAGAATGCGTTGTGAAGCAGCCATCGCTCCAGATAGTCAATGGGCGAAGCCTTTGATTCTTCGTCTGGACGATAGACCACACGCAGGCCGAAAAAGCCCGGCCATGTCGCTTTGAGAAATGTTCCGTGCTCTTCGCGAAACCAAACTTGGTGTTCGTTACCTTCGTCCGAAGGTGGGAGGTTCAGCTCTGCTGGAGCGGAAGAGAGGACCCAACCTTGCTCGTTGGCGACTTCGTTGAATATGCGGAGTTCTTCTTGGTAATGGGTATGACCGCCTTGAATGCGGCTAACTGCTTCAAGGCGTCCACGGAGCGTTTCAACATATGCTTCGAGCGGGATTCGCTCAGGGTTTGCGTGGTCCACATGGGGTGACATTAAGGTTGTTGGTTGGGTTGTTTCAAGTGGGAATCTCTGCATGACGCAAGGGCAAATATGAGGAGGAAGAGATTCAGGTGCTGCATTCCTGCAGGAGCATCATGGGCTGGGATTCCCAGGCTGCGGTGAAGCGAGCGGATAGAGCCTTGCGTCTGCCGCGAGGTGATGAAGACGATGCTCCTGTTGTCGTGTCATTTTGACATTTCCTGAAGATGTGTTGAGTTGATTGTGGAGTTCGCCGCCTGCTGGCCAGAGTCCTGTTTTTCAGGCTCCCCAGATGCAACGGCGAATTCTTTTTTCTTTCTTGGCATTGCAGACGGCGCGTTCGCGCCTGAGGCTTGGGTCGGCAACGGCGTGCCAACCCTACCATGCAATCGAGTGGTTTAGCTTCATTCGTGGTTGAGTGTCTTTCGCGGTCGAGACGACCATGCCCCCTTCTTTCTTTCTCTGCGCCACGGCGGCTCTGCGTGAGGTTGGAGTTCATGGTCCTTTCTTAATTTGCAGCTCCTTCTTGGCGGGTGTGGTCCAGATGTCGCGGTAGTTGCCAACGCTTGGCGAGACGATGGCCATGGCTTGCGGCGGCGGGGTGTCGCTCTCGAAGAATTCGGTGTTTATGGTGCCATCGGGCCAGCGGGCGCGGAAACGCTGGGTGCGGGCTCCATTGGAGGGCCAGCTGTAATGAGAGGCATACTGGGAGAAAGATGGCGTGAGTTCGATGGTGACGGGAGCCAGGCCAAGCACATTGCCGTTCCAATCCACCAGCGCGCCTGGTGGCGCGGTCTGGATTTGGATTTCCTGTGGCTTGGGCTGCGCGCGCTTGATCTCGGGCTCGGGCTTCTGAACGGCAGCGCAGGCGCTGAGGAGCAGCGGGGCAAGGGCGAGGAGAATGGTGCAAAATCGGGGTTTCATGATTCCAATATGGTGATTCAGCCCTCCCCGGGGCCACCGAGGCTGCTTGGGTGAGCCTTGTCCCAGAAAAAAGCGGCCTCAAGGGTTTCAAAGGTCCAAAGCCAAATGCCGGGTTCCTTGCTCTCGCTGCTGCCGGCGACGTTCAACACACGAATGCCATGCCGCGCCACAAAGCGCTGCAGGTCCTCGACTGGTCGATAGCTTGCTTGGGAAATTTGTTTGCAGGGTTTTTTGAGTTGGTTGGCGAGGTGGATCGTGCGCTTTGCCCCCCCGGTAACGCGTCGGGCGAGCGTAAAAACCACAGTGCCGTCGGAGTCCCTTACATTCCACTCCGTGCGCTCCAGATAGGAGGTGTCAGGCGTTTCAACAAGCTGGTATTGACCACCGATCGGGCCGTCCTCTGCGCGACGACCGCGAGGGCACCATCCGCCATGGGGAAGCCCCCAGCGAATCGCCGCATCCAGTCCGGCTCTGTCTGCGCCGGTCTGGCCGCCGGAAATAATCTTGGTAATCATAAATGACCTCCTGAGCAGTTTGTTGCGGCTTGGGATGGTGTGTGTGTTTTCGTAAAAGGCATTCGCCTGTTCGGTCGAGAATTCATCGTTTTGTAGAGCGTTCCGGGGGTTCGTGTGAATCAGGAGGCGTGGTGCGGGTGGGTGCAAAAGGAAGCAGCATTTGGCTCTCCGCGCTCGGATCGTTCTCCTCCTTCGGCGAACGAAAGCGGAGCGTCTTCGGAGCGGATGCGGGATTTGCAAACAGCGAAATTTCGCAGCCTGCGCGCGAAACCCCGGTGCGCCCGACACGGATACCTGAAGGCCTCACCTCGATATCGATGGTGGCCGAGTGCCCTGCATCGGAATGGTAGGTCTGGATGAGCTTCTTCAGCTTGGAATGGCGAAGAAAGCACACGCCGGACCGCTCAACAGTGCATTCACACCCCCCCCTCCGATCTCTCCGCAGGAGAGCGTCACACGACCCTCCGAGGCCCGAATGCGCAAAATCGGCTGCATACCGCTGCAAACAGCGCGGAGCAGGCGGATAAAAGGAACGCGTGGCACGAGGAATCTCACGGTTAATCGAAGAGGATGCCGGTATTCATGTCGCTGGGTGGATACCAGACGATGCCGTGCTCGGTTTTCAGAATCCTGCGCATGCGGCCCCAAACATCGTGGCAGCGGCCCATACCGACGATTGGCGACTCTTTTTCGGCCCGGCGCTCGACTGCCCGCATGATGAGCTTGATGTCCGGGGCGTCCTCGATGGGGTCATAAAATTCCCGCAGCGGGTCGTTCAAGCACTGGTAGGTGCGAGCTTTTTCGATGCGGTGAAGCAGCTCGGAGTCCCGAATCTTCTTTCCATAGGCGTTGGTTTGCATAGCTCAAAAAACAAACTCGCTCTGCCGTGCGAAGCGGCTTGGGAATTGAGTCTGCGGACGAAAGCAGCGCGTGGCTGCTTGGATGGCGGATAGGATTTTGGTGATCATTTCGAGGGAGACCCTATCAACCCCGGTCGGACATCCGCTGGGGGAGGAAAATTTTTTTTAAAAGCGAGCGAGAATTCAAAACACAACGGCCGCGTGCCCACAGGGCTCCGAAATTGCTATGCCAGTGAGTTCGCAGCTCGGGCCTCGCTTGACACGCTTCCCCTATACTGAAGGTAGAGCATGACTCCTATTTTCTCCCCCCACCCCAAACGCCTCAAGCGCCCCATTTTTAGCGACAGCGACACTGGGCTCGGTGGCCCGCTTGACACGCTCTCCCTATACTAAAAGTAGAGTATGACTCCTTTTTCCACATCCACCGCCGACTGCTCGAGCACCCGTTTTCCCACGGCGCAATCGGACCAGTGCGACCTCTTCACGGAGGCGCGAGGAACCCCTTTCTCCCAACCACCCGACCGCGCGCAATCATGCCGCACGGCGGGCCAACAATCGCCGGTTGGGCTGAAGCAACAAACCATGGATAAAACCATGCTAAACACCACCCCGCTGAACGAGGCTCAGCGGGAATCAGTGGCCGCCGCCTTGAACTCCATCCGCTCCTCGCTGGGCTTTCTCGTTGGGCTTCGCCCCAGCGACA
>JBILWM010000195.1:0-3203 GCA_044369905.1 Terrimicrobiaceae bacterium
ATCGGATGCCGTGGCCATCCTCGCCGATGCCATGCAGAACGCCACGCTCCCCGAGGAGGAATACACCAAAGAGCAAGAAGTCATCCGTCGCGAGTTCGCCATGGGCTTCGATGACCCCGGCCGCCAAAGCTCCCAGCTCATGCTCGACACTGTTTTCACCACCAGCCCGTTCCGGCATCCGGTGATTGGCTACCTCGATGTTTACAACAAGCTCAGCCGCGAGGATGTCCTTAACTACTACAAATCTCGCTATGTTCCGAACAACCTGACCTTCGTCGTGGTGGGGGATGTCGATGCGGCTGCGATCCACAAGGAACTCGGTGAGCTTTTTGAATCTGCTCCCCGCAAGGCTCTCGAGCCCGTGTATGTCGCCACTGAGCCCCCTCAAATGGGCCGCCGCGAGGTTCACGAGGAATTTCCCACCGAGCTGTCCCGGTTGTCGATGTCTTGGCGCGTGCCGGGTGTGACGAATCCCGATACGCCCGCATTGGAAATTCTCGGCGAAATCCTCGGCTCCGGTGCGAGTTCGCGCCTAAACCGTGAAGTCCGCGAGCGCAAACAAATCGCCCACAGCGCCGGTGCCGGCATGTTTTCCCTCCAGTCCGAAGGCGTCTTTCTCATGCAGGCGGTGACGGAGCCCGACAAGCGCGAAGCCGCCGAGACGGAATCCCTCGCCATTCTGGAAAACCTCAAAAAAAACGGTGTCACCGAAGCGGAACTCGACCGCGCTCGCCGCTCGCTGCTCTCCTCGCAGTTGCACGGCCTTACCACGGCGCGTGGCAAAGCCTCGGACCTGGGGTCGAACTGGATGCTCACCCGCAACCTGAATTTCACCCGCCACTATTTGGAGCAGATTTCCAAAGTCACAGCGGCCGATGTGCAGCGCGTCGCCCGGGAATACCTCCGCGACGAGTCGCTCAATGTGACCTCCCTCAACCCGCCCGCTGCCAAGCAGGATGTCGTAGAGGTTGCCGAAAACAAAGCGGGCGAAATCAAGAAATTCACCCTCTCCAATGGCCTGCGTCTCCTCGTGCGTGAGGATTCCCGCATTCCACTTGTGGCCATGAGTGCCGTCTTCCGTGGCGGCCTCCTTGCCGAGACGAAGGAAACAAACGGCATCACCCGCCTCTACTCCCGCACGATCCTCAAGGGCACGAAAACTCGCACAGCCGAGCAACTCGCCGACGACATCGAAGGCGTGGGCGGCAGCATCGGGTCAGACAGCGGCAATAATTCCTTCACCGTGTCGGTGGATGTCATGCGGCCGGACCTGAAGCTCGGTGTAGATATCCTGGCCGATGTGCTTTTGAATCCCATCTTCCCCGAGCGTGAGGTCGAGTTGGAAAGGCGCACGCAGATCGCCGGCATCAAGGCTGACGAGGAGCAGGTCACCTCGGTGGCCCGCAATCTCGTTCGGGAAAATCTCTTCGGCACGCATCCCTATGCCCTGCGCAATCTCGGTTCGCCGGATTCCGTCTCCAGCATCACTGCCGCGCAACTCCGCGAGTTCCACAAAAAATTCGCCTGCGCCGCAAATGGCGTCATCTCCGTCTTCGGCGATGTAAAAGCCGAAGAGGTCGTGAAGCTTTTCGAAAAATCTTTTGCCACCATGCCCAAAGGCGCGCTGGCATTTGAGAATGTCGAAAAGCCTGCTCCCGTTGCAGGCCTGGCTCCCGCCACCGCACATCTCGACAAGAAACAGGCTGTCCTCATGCTCGGCTTCCAAGGAGCCTCGGTGAACGACTCCGATCGCATCGCTCTGGAATTGATCAGCGAGGCCTCCAGCGATCTTGGCTCGCGGTTCTTCAATCGCATCCGCGAGCAGATGGGCCTCGCCTACTTTGTCGGAGCCGCGCAGTTCTGCGGCCTCGCACCCGGCGCCTTCCTTTTTTACCTCGGCACCGATCCCCAAAAGATCGAGCCGGTCACCAAGGAAATGCGCTCCGAGATTCAGGACCTGGCCACAAACGGCCTCACCGAAGAGGAACTCACCCGCGCACGCGCCAAGCTCCTCGGCGGCGAGGCGATTCGGAACCAAAGCAACAGCGCCTTTGGTGCCGCCGTCGCCGTCGATGAACTCATGGGCCTCGGCGTCGATGCCCACAAACGCCGCAAAGAGGAGATCGAAAAAATCACCCTCGACGACACACGCCGCGTCGCCGCAAAGTATTTCCACTCCGATTCCCGAGTCGAAGCCACCGTGCTTCCTCCCGACAAAAAAACATCCACCAACTAAAAAACCATGCCCGAAGTCCAATCCGCCACCCACTCCGGTGAAATGACCCAGCGTTTCATCGAACTCGTTATGATGCAGGCCCAGCAGGCCGCCATGTTTCTCGGCCATGTGCCGAATCCCCAGACCGGCAAACCTGAAGTGAACCTTGAGTTCGCCCGCATGTTCATCGACCAAATCGAAATGCTGCAGGAAAAAACCCGTGGCAACCTGAGCAACGAAGAGACCCAGATGCTCACCAGCGTCCTCTCCGATCTCCGCCTCGCTTTCCTGCAGGCTTCAAAAAATCCCGCGTCTGCACCGACTCAGCCTGCCGCGCCGGCCGTCGATTCAGCGCCCACGCAGGTCACTGCGGCAGCGGAGTCCGAATCCGAGTCGCGCAAGCGTTTCAGCAAAAGCTACGGATCGTAATTGATCATTCCCTCGCTTCTTGCCCCAAATCCCAAACCTAAAAAACAACACCCATGCCATACTTCCCTGAAGTCCCAAAAATCGCCTACGAAGGCCCGAAGTCGAAAAATCCCTTCGCTTTTAAACACTACAATCCCGACGAACTCGTCGAGGGCAAATCCATGCGCGAGCACCTGCGTTTTGCCGCCGCCTACTGGCATGTCATGCGCAATCCTCTCGCCGATCCCTTCGGCGGCGGCACGGCCTTGATGCCGTGGGATGACGGCACGAATTCCGTCGCCAACGCCCAGAAGCGCGTGCGTGTGTTTTTTGAATTCCTCGAAAAAATCGATATCGATTTCTACTGCTTCCACGACCGCGATGTCGCGCCCGAGTGCGACACGCTGGCCGAGTCCCACGCTGCATTGGATGCAGTGGCCGGAACCCTCGCCGAGGAGCAGCAGCGCACCGGCAAGAAGCTCCTCTGGGGCACAGCCTGCCTGTTTGCGCATCCGCGTTTCGCCCAAGGTGGAGCCACCACGCCGAGCCTGCCCGTCTTCGCCCACGCCGCAGCCCAGGT
>JBILWM010000023.1:0-36144 GCA_044369905.1 Terrimicrobiaceae bacterium
CCCAGTCTCGCATGTCAGGAGGAAGCAGCATGGGTGTATCACGGTCGATGTTGACGAATTTTGCCATATCAAATTGCACAGCAAGAACTAGGCCAACTTAAAGCATCAAGTCCGACAGGCTGCTAGGGGACTTGATGAATATTTTGATCTGTGCCAAGAGACAAGTCAGAGCTTAACTTAATTTCGGCTAATCGCCATAAATTTTTTACTATATCCTGAATGCGCAAGCACCTCTTCATCCACCCGAATTTCCCTGGTCAGTTCCTGCATGTGGCTCGGCATTTGGTTGCGCAAGGGGCGGATGTTTTGGGCGTGGGGGAGCATGCGAATGTGCAACGGCAGGCGGGGATGGTGAAGGGGGCGAGGTTGCTTAGATACAAATTGCCACGACGGGCGGCGAAGAAGACGCATCATTATTTGCGGGGCACGGAGGAGAATGCGCTGCGCGGGCAGGCGGTGCTGAGGTTGTGTCTGGCGCTGAAGAAGGAGGGCTATCGACCGGATGTCATTGCCGCACACACAGGCTGGGGGGACACGCTTTTCCTGCGCGAGGCGTTTCCTGAGGCGCGGATCTCGGGGTATTTCGAATACTACTACCGACCGCGCGGAGCTGATATCGGCTTTGATCCCGAGTTCCGAATGAACCTCAACAATCTGCTTGAGGTGCGGATGAAAAATGCCACTTCGTTGCTGGCGCGGGAGGATTGCGATGTGCGGTGGACGCCGACGCATTGGCAGGCGTCGTTGTTTCCGCAGAATCTGAAAAGCGACCTGCTGATCCAGCATGAGGGGGTCGATACGAAAACAATTCGCCCGAATCCCGAGGCCAAGGCGACATTGCCCGATGGCACTGTGGTGCACGCCGGCGAGGAGATTTTGACTTTTGTGAACCGCAACAGCCTTACCGTGGATTCCATGTCTTCATGCGTGCCCTGCCGGAAATCCTCTCCCGGCGGCCACAGGCGCGGGTTTTGATCACAGGGATGGAAAACGACACCTCATATGGCAACAAGCCGACTGATGGTCTGACATGGCGGCAAAGGCTGTTGAAAGAGGTTGGCGAGCGCATGGACCTCTCGCGCGTGCATTTCCTCGGCAAGCTACCATTCGACGCCCACCTGCGCGTGCTGCAACTTTCGCGGGCCCATGTTTATCTCACCTATCCTTACTTCGTCTCATGGTCGATGCTCGAAGCGATGTCGGCAGGATGCGTGGTGATCGGCTCCAGCACACCGCCGGTCACGGAATTCATTGAGGATGGAAAAAACGGCCTACTTGTGGATTTCTTCGACATCCCAGGTCTTGCCAACCGGGTCTGCGAGGCCCTCGCCGAGCCAAGACGCTTTGATTCCCTGCGCGAAAACGCGCGAAAACTCATCGCCGAGCGCTATGACCGCGACAGCATTTGCGTGCCGGCGCTGCTGAACATGTTCGAGGGGTGAGGCCGGCACCTACTTTTGATACACCTTGCCGTCGTCGAACATTTTTTCCTCGCGGACGGGAAGGGCTTGGGCGGAGCGGTCCATTTCTTGGAAGAAGCAGCTTTCGTAGCCGGTGTGGCAGGCGCCGGTTTCTTGTTCGACTTCGAAGAGGAGGACATCCTTGTCGCAGTCCACGAACCAGCGGACGACGCGCTGAGTGTGGCCGCTGGATTCACCTTTGAGCCAGAGTTTGCTGCGTGAGCGACTCCAGTAGGTCATGAGTCCCTTCTCGAGGGTCATGGCGAGGGATTCGCGGTTCATCCAGGCGAACATGAGCACGCGGCCGGAGGGGCGCTCGGTGCCAGAGGCTTCTTGGACGATCACGGGAATCAACCCGTCGGCGGTGAATTTGAAATCGAATTCCACAGGATTGCTAAATTAGCTCTGCTAGATAGCCTTTCCGGATACATTCGACAAACACAAAGAAATGTCCGCAGCCACGCAATCACTCGAAGCAGAGTCCGCCGTCTATCGAAGCGCGGCCCCGCAGACGCTACGCTTGAGGCTTGCCGACATCGAGGACCTGCTGCCCCGGGAGTTGCTACTGCGGCCGATTGCGGAGAATGAAACGGTCGAGGTGCCAGCCGGTCACATCCTCGCCCACATTGTCCCCACGCTCTCGCTGCGGTTGCTGGCGGAGCTTCGACCGGATCTGATCGAGTCCGCTCGCGGAGTGGTCCGCCTGCCTGCCCACCGCGTTGCGAAGGGCTACGGGCTTCTGGAAACGAAAGACTCCACGCCTTCGGAGCCGGACGATTTTTTGTTTCGGGACGAGATTCCGTCAGCGTCAGCGCATCTGGGAAAAATTCTCGCGCCCCCTGAGGAGCCGGAGGCTGAAATCGAAGAACCGGCGGTGGAGCCTCTCGAAGCCGCTGCAGAGCCGGAGAGTGAGCCCCCGCCTCGCAGGCTTGCGGAGATCATCAGCAATCTGCCGACCTTCCAGCGCGTCACGGAGACGACTTTTCTCACGCTCAAGCCTCTCGCGCCCGAACCGCCACAGACAGTGACGGCAGCGGAATCGGATATTCCCGACCAGCATGCGTTGCAGGCGCTCTTCATGACGGATGAAAACCTGAGCACTGGCCGCGTTGTCGAACTCTGCGGCGGGCTGCCAGGCATCCAGTCATGCGTTCTGACCTCCGAGAACCAAGTCGTGGCCTCGCACAATACTCCCGAGGGACTCGATATCGTATCCCTCAGCTCGAATGCCGCTGCCATGCTGCAGGCCATGCACGACGCCTCGGCAGGCATGGGCATCGGAGAAATCCCCGCCGTCACCCTCCACACGGCAAAAGGCCCGCTGAGCATTTTTCAAAAAGAACACCTCGCCATGCTCGTCTTCCACGGCGACCGGGGCTTCGTTCCGGGCGTGCGGGAAAAAATGACCGCCGCGCTCACGGAACTCACCCGCGCCCCGCTGGCCCTCCCCTCACCCACCCCCGAAGGCTGAATGCCATTGCCGCCGGGCGGCACATCATTTAAAGACCAAAAGCACTATGATGGAACTTGTGCAAAAGGGCGGCCCCCTCATGTGGCTCATCCTCGCCTGCAGCGTCACCGGCCTCGGGGTCTTTCTGGAGCGCATTATTTACTTTCACCGCGCATCGATCCAGACGGGGGACTTCCTGCGCGGCTTGGCGAATCTCATCAAAAAAAAAAACTACGCCGAGGCGATCCAGGAGTGCGCGGCATCCCCCGGCCCGGTCCCGCGCGTGCTCCATGCGATGCTTCTGCGGCATGACGCGCCGCGCGCTGAGCTGCGCGACATCGCGCAGGAGGCGGGCCAACTCGAGGTTCCGCGACTGGAGCGCAACCTGGCCCTTCTTTCGACCATCGCTTATGCCACGCCGCTCATTGGCTTGCTTGGAACGATTCTCGGCCTGTTGACGGCGTTTCAGCAAATCACCACCCACGGCGGCTATGCCACGGCGGCCGAAATCGCAGGCGGCGTCTACGAGAGCCTGCTCACCTCCGCCGCCGCTCTCACAGTGGCTTTGCCGGCATTTGTGGCCCACAGCTATCTCTCCGCGAGAGTGAACAATGCCATACACGACATCGAGCGCGCAGGCATCGAAATGCTCGAAATCCTCCGGGCCCCAGCCAACGACCAAGTGTGAAACTCCAACGCTCGCCGAGCCTGCATCCAGCCCTCCTTTTCATCGCGCCATCTCTCGATGTGGTGCTGGCCTTGATTTTTTTTATCATCCTGAGCACCTCCTTCCTTTTGCAGCCAGGCGTGGGCGTCTCGGTGCCGGACTCCCCCTTCCTGCTCGCGCCGCAAAGGAATCCTCTCATTATCAGCATCGTCGCAGCACCACTCTCCTCCGTGTATTTCGAGAACGAGGAGACCACCCTCGAGGAGCTTCGCAACAAGCTCCGCGCCCGCACGGGAAGAAACCACACGCTGATCATCAAGACCGACCGCCACGCGCCATTTGAAAAGCTTGCCGCCGTCATGAACATCTCGCTCGGTCTCGGCTACCCCACCGTTATTGCCACCTCGGAGGAAAAGTGAACACCCCGGCGCTGCTTTTCAAGTGGCCCCACCGCCACCGAATCCACCTCATCCTCCCGACCATGCTTGTCTTGGCGGCGCTGGCGCATGGAGGGATTTTTTTTCTGTTCTCGGTCGCAAATCCACCGGTGAAAGCAGATGGAATCCGCCCCGCGCGCGTTTATTTCCTGGGTGAAAACAATCCCGCGCTTGCCCAACTGGAGAGCACCTTGACCTCAAACGACCCCGCGCTTTTTGCGCCCCGCCATGGCGATTCGGCCTCGAGGGAATCCATCGCTATTTACAATCCCCAATACGCATCGGCCAAAACAGCTCTCCTCAACATGCCGCCGCGAGGAAAAACGGATGACGCCGCATCTCCCGCCTCAGTTCGTGTTGCCATCTCAAAACCTCCACGCCAGCGAAACGCCTCCGCAATTCGTCAAGACTCAAACAGCCTCACAGCCTCACCGGAACTGGCCGAGCGACTGCCAGAGCCACCGCGCGAAATTCTCCGACCGGGAAAAACCGATGCCGACTCACTTGAGTCCGCCTCGTTTTTTATGGGCATCCGCTCGGATGGCACTGTCGCCCACATCCTGCCATCCCGCTCCTCCGGCAATGCAGACCTTGATCTTCAATCCCTCCAAGTCCTCAAATCCCTCCGCTTCGCCCCGGTCGAAAACATCCCGCTGGCTTGGGGATTTGTGAACCTCCATTTCGGCGCGCCCCCCGCCACAGAACCATGATCCGCATGCCCCTGCCATGGCTGGTTTTTACGGCGCTTTTCATCTTCCTCGCGGGAATCCTCTTCACCTGGATCTGCTACGAGATCGCTCGCCGTCGCCGCGAAGCGCGCCGGTTCCGCTTGTGGACCCGGTGTCCAATCTGCGCCTTCCAATACAAAGCCGATCCCGAAGCCCGCATTCAAATTTGCCCCCAGTGTGGCAGTAAAAACGAACACATTCCGATCAAGCCGATCTGACCTGTTCCTCTGCGACTCAATCGCGAGTAAACGACTTTGTTGTGCCAACCCCTGTGTCACACTTGGCGCTTCCGCAGGCGACAATGAGACATAGTGTCGCTTTTTAAATCCTAGCCCAGAGTCCGAATAATTATACAAATAACACACTTGCTTAATTTTATATTAAATCCTCTTTTCAGGCTCGCGAATTGCTAACAAGGAGGCCGCAACATACAACTCTATGGGAAAAATTTTAGGAATTGATTTAGGAACCACAAACTCCTGCATGTCGGTGATGGAAGCCGGTGAGCCCGTCGTGCTGGAAAACTCCGAGGGCGCACGCACCACACCATCCGTCGTCGCCTTCACAAAATCCGGCGAGCGACTCGTAGGTCAAGCCGCCAAGCGCCAAGCCATCACGAACCCCGCGAACACGATCTTCTCGGTGAAGCGTTTTATGGGCCGCAAATTCGACGAAGTCCGCAGCGAAGAGCACCGCGTGCCCTACAAGCTGGTCAAAGCCGCCAACGGCGACGCGCACATCCAAGTCGAGATCGACGGAAAACCGAAGAGCTTCTCGCCACAGGAAATCTCGGCGATGATCCTCGCAAAGCTCAAAGCCGACGCCGAAGCCAAGCTGGGTGAGAAAATCACAGAGGCTGTCATCACGGTCCCCGCGTATTTCAACGACTCGCAGCGCAACGCCACGAAGGACGCCGGAAAGATCGCCGGTCTCGATGTGAAGCGCATCATCAACGAGCCCACCGCAGCCTCGCTGGCCTACGGACTCGATAAAATGAAGGACGAAAAAATCGCCGTCTATGACCTCGGTGGCGGCACCTTCGACATCTCGGCCCTTGAAATCGGCGACGGCGTCTTTGAAGTCCGCGCCACCAATGGCGACACCCACCTCGGTGGTGACGACTGGGACAACCGCATCATGGACTGGATCATTGCCGAGTTCAAAAACGACTCCGGCATCGACCTCTCCAAGCAACCCGACGCCGTCCAGCGCATCAAAGAAGAAGGCGAAAAAGCCAAGATCGCCCTCTCCTCCACGCAGGAATTCGAAATCAATCTGCCATTCATCACAGCAGATGCCACCGGGCCAAAGCACATTCAGAAAAAGCTGACCCGCGCCAAGCTCGAACAACTCACAGACGACCTCTTCGAGCGCACGCTCAAGCCAGTGAAAGACTGCTTGGGCGACGCCAAGTGGACCAAAAATGATGTGAACGAACTCGTTCTCGTCGGCGGCATGACACGCATGCCGAAGGTTATCGAGACAGCCCGCGAACTCATCGGCAAAGAGCCCCACAAGGGCGTGAACCCCGACGAAGTCGTGGCCATCGGCGCAGCCATCCAAGGCGGCGTGCTCAAGGGTGATGTGAAGGATGTCCTCCTCCTGGATGTCACTCCCCTCACCTTGGCCATCGAAACAGCCGGCGGCATCGCCACACCGATGATCCCTCGCAACACGACGATTCCGACCAAGAAATCGAATGTGTTTTCGACCTATGCCGACAACCAGCCTGGCGTGGAAATCAAGGTTCTCCAAGGCGAGCGTCCGCTGAGCCGCGACAACAAGAATCTCGGCACCTTCCATCTGGATGGCATTCCACCAGCCCCGCGTGGCGTTCCTCAGATCGAAGTAACCTTCGATATCGACGCGAACGGCATTCTCAATGTCTCCGCCAAGGACCTCGGCAGCGGCAAGGAGCAGAAAATCTCCATCACCGGTTCCAGCGGTCTCTCGAAGGAAGAGGTCGAAAAAATGCAGAAGGAAGCCGAGGCGCACGCCGAAGACGACCGGAAGGCCAAGGAAACCATCGAAATCCGCAACAACGCCGACAACCTCGCCTACCAGTGCGAGAAGCAACTCAAGGAACTCGGCGACAAAGTGGACGGCGCCTCGAAGAAAAATGTCGAAGACGCTATCGAGAAAGTCCGCGAAGCCCTTAAAGGCAGCGACTCCGACGCCATCAAGACCGCCTACGACGACCTGCAAACCAAATTCCAGGAAGTCACCACAGCAGCCTACAAAGCCGCCGCAGCCTCAGCCGGCCCGGCTCCCGAACAGGAAGGCGAAGCCGCCAGCGAGCCTCAGGCGAAGAAGGACGATGTCGTCGACGCCGAATTCGAAGTCCTCGACGAAGACAAGAAGAAATAACTCCAACCACTTTAACAACCCGCTCCGGTTCGCACAGAGCCGGAGCCTGTTAAAAACAAAACCAACAAAACGACACATAAACACATGGCAAACCCAAACATCAAACCTCTCGGAGACCGCGTGCTCGTGAAGCCGCTCGAAGAGAAGGAAATCAGCAAAGGCGGGATCATCATTCCCGACTCCGCAAAAGAGAAACCACAGGAAGCCCAAGTCGTGGCCCTCGGCACCGGCAAACGCGATGACGACGGCAAGCTCGTCGAATTCACCGTGAAAGTCGGCGACAAAGTCCTCGTTTCCAAATACGGCGGCACCGAAGTCAAAGTCGAAGGAGAGTCCTACACCATCATGCGTGAAGACGACATCCTCGGCATCATCGGCTAATCACAACTTAAAACTTAATACTTAAAACTTAAAAACTAATCACATGGCAGCAAAACAACTCCTATTCGACGAAGCAGCACGTCACGCGCTCCTTCGTGGTGTCGAGAAACTCGCACGCGCCGTCAAAGCAACCCTCGGGCCATCAGGACGCAACGTCATCCTCGACAAAAAATTCGGCAGCCCGACCATCACCAAGGACGGCGTTACCGTCGCCAAGGAAGTCGAGCTCGAAGACGCCTACGAAAACATGGGCGCACAGCTCATTCGTGAGGTCTCCAGCAAAACCAGCGATACCGCTGGCGACGGCACAACCACAGCGACCGTTCTCGCCGAAGCGATCTATCGCGAAGGCCTCAAGAATGTCACCGCTGGTGCCAACCCGACCAACCTCAAGCGTGGTATCGACAAAGCCGTCGAAGCGCTCGTGGAAGAAATCAAAAACATCGCCAAGAAGGTAAAAGACAGCTCGGAGATCGCTCAGGTCGCCACTGTTTCCGCCAACTGGGACACCACCATCGGCCAGATCATTGCTGATGCGATGGACAAGGTCGGCAAAGACGGCACGATCACGGTTGAAGAAGCCAAATCGATCGAAACCACCCTCGACGTTGTCGAAGGCATGCAGTTCGACAAAGGCTACCTCTCGCCCTACTTCGTGACGAGCGCCGAGAGCCTCGAGGTTTCCTTCGACGGAGCCTACATCCTCATCCACGAGAAGAAAATCAGCAGCCTCAAAGACCTGCTCCCGATCCTCGAGAAGATCGCCAAAACCGGCAAACCCTTCCTCATCATCGCGGAAGATGTCGAAGGCGAAGCCCTCGCGACCCTCGTAGTCAACAAACTCCGTGGCACGCTCCAAGTCTGCGCCGTCAAGGCTCCTGGCTTCGGCGACCGCCGCAAGGCCATGCTCGAAGACATCGCCGTCCTCACAGGCGGACGCCTCATCACCGACGACCTCGGCATCAAGCTCGAGAGCCTCACACTTGAGGACCTCGGCCGCGCCAAGCGCATCGTGGTGGACAAAGAAAACACCACCATCATCGAAGGCGAAGGCGCCAGCTCCGACATCCAAGGCCGCGTGGGTCAAATCCGCCGCCAGATCGAGGAAACCACCAGCGATTACGACCGCGAGAAGCTCCAAGAGCGCCTCGCCAAGCTCGCCGGCGGCGTTGCCGTGATCAATGTCGGTGCAGCCACCGAGACCGAGATGAAAGAGAAAAAAGCCCGTGTCGAAGACGCCCTTCACGCCACCCGCGCAGCGGTGGAAGAAGGCATCGTCCCCGGCGGCGGTGTGGCTCTCATCCGCGCTCAGGCAGCTCTGGACAAACTCAAACTCAGCGGTGACGAAGCGATCGGTGCAGGCATCATCCGCCGCGCCATCGAGCAACCGCTCCGCACCCTCGCCGACAACGCCGGCCAGGAAGGCGCACTCATCGTGCAGGAAGTCAAGAAACGCTCCGGCGCAGAAGGCTACAATGTCGCCACCGGCGAATATGTGGACCTCATCAAAGCCGGCGTCGTTGACCCAGCCAAAGTGACCCGCAGCGCGCTTCAAAACGCCGCATCCATCAGCGGACTCCTCCTCACCACGGAAGCTCTCATCTCCGAGCTCCCCGAGAAGGAAAAAGCTCCCGCCATGCCTCCGGGCGGCGGAATGGGTGGAATGGGCGGCATGGACTACTAAGTCCAGCCACTCTGGCCCAAAGCCAAAACTCAACAACTCAGCCGGGTTCGCAAGAACCCGGCTGTTTTGTTTTTACCCATAGAGCGAGCCGCTCGGAACATGGCGGCTTGAATAAGAACCCACGCCAAGGCAGGCTCGGCGACACCCGTGAATTATTCATCGACTCTCACATCCGCCGCCTCATCCACCCTCCGCGACCTGCTGGCTGCGGCCATTGGCGAGGGCTATCACAAAATCGGGCAGGCTGTTTTGCAAGCCGAGGGCGAGGGATTTCTCATCTGCCACGCCGAGGATGCAGGGCGCAGAGATTTGGAGATTTTCCATAATCCGCATGATGCGGCGACGATCGCCCTCCATGACGATTCCGGCACCTACCGTCCGCTCAAAACCGGGCCGAACCTGAAGCACGGCTGGGCTCTTCGCGTTGCTTCGCTGGCGGAATTGCATCTGGCGTTGGATCTCCTCTACCCTGCCGCGCTGGCGAACTGGCGGGCGCTCCTGCGCGGCGAGAAGATCGCCTCGCCACTGCGGCAGACGGTGAACCGCCAGACCGGCATGTATCGCGTTACGGGATTGATCACGGACGAGGAGGCACAGGGCATTGTCGACTCACTGTGCACGCCCGGTTGTCTGCGCTGCATCCAGTGGCCAATACCTGTCGAGGCCGCGCCGCCGGTTGTTCCAATCAAGGAAAAAGAAATTCCCCTCCTTTGCATTGACGCGTGCAGCCTGCTGATCGGCGAGGCCCGGCGCGTTGTGAAATCCCGATTCGGCAAGTGAACTGGGTAACGATCATTTGGTCCATGACGGCGGCGGCCTCGCTCACGCTGGCCGGCGTGCACGGGTTTGTGTGGCTGCGAAGGAGGCAGCAAATGGCGAGCCTCATGTTCTGTATCATGGCGGCGGCAACGGCGGGCATGGCCGGGTGCGAGCTTTGGACCATGCAGCAAACGGACATGGTGGCCTACGCCCACGCCCTTCAGTGGTATAATGTCATGCGCTGGCTGGTCACTCTGGCGCTCGTCGGGTTCATCCACTTCTACCTTGGCTCGGGCCGTCCCTGGCTGGAGTGGACGGTCTGCGGGTTGCGGACCTTGAGCCTGCTGGTGAATTTTATTTTTTCTCCGATGGTCTACTACACGAGCATCGAGGAGTTGGTTCGCATTAAATTTCTCGGCACCGAGGTGACCGTGGTCGAGGGCATTCCCAGCCCGCTTTCGATTATTGGACAAATCAGTTTGCTGGTGCTTGCGGCGTATTTGGTGGATGCGACCTGGCGCAGCACGAAGGTCCAACACCGACCCGGAGGCATTCGCGTGGGCCTGAGCGCGGTTTTTTTCGTGCTCGCCCTCTCCCTACAAATGATGTTCACCCTCTGGGGATTCATCGATATGCCGATTGTCGCGAGTCTTTTTTTCGCCGGAATCCTGATCGTGATGGGCATCGAACTGAGCGAGGACATGCTGCGCTCAGCCAAGCTCGCAGAGAATCTCAAGGTCCGGGAGCAGGAACTCCTCAGCGAGCGAAAGATCACCGACGCCATCTTTGAAAGCGCTCCAGGCATGCTGTATCTGCAATCCGCCGAGGGGAGCATGGTGCGGTGGAATTCGCAGCACGAGCGCGTCACCGGATACTCGAATGAGGAGACCTCACGAATGAAGGCCGAGGATTTTTGCGCCGAAGAGGAGAGAGACACGCTCAGAGATGCGCGCAGCACGGCATTGGAACAGGGCGGGCATGAAGTCGAATTCGATCTCGTTCGCAGGGACGGCCGCACGGCGAGACACTTTTTCCGCATGGTGCCTGTGGAAGTCGCCGGTGCGCCGCATCTCGTGGGCATCGGTATCGATGTGAGCTCGCAGCGGGCCTTGGCGGCCGAGGCAGAGAGGCAACGCGAGCAGATGGCACACATCGCCCGCGTGGCCTCCGTTAGCGAGCTTTCCAGTTCACTGGCCCATGAAATCAACCAACCGCTCGCCATCATTCTCAGCAATGCGCAAGCCGCGCAACGCCTGGTCTCCCGCGAAAATCCCGACCTCAAGGAACTGCGTGAAATCTTGGATGACATCGTTACCGCCGATATCCGGGCAGCGGATGTCATCAAGCGCCTGCGGTCTATCCTCCGCCAAGGCAAGCCGACTTTGGAAAGCGTCTCCCCGCACACACTCTTCGACCAAGCCCTTTCCATGGCACAACCGGACCTCAAATCCGCGAACATCCAGGTTTTCAGACGCCACTCAAAAAAGCTCCCGCTGATTCAGGCGGACCGGATTCCCATCGAACAGGTTCTCTGGAACCTCATCAAAAATGCCTGCGAGGCGATGGAGGACAACGGCGCCAGAGAGAAAAACCTATCGCTGACCTGTGTCAACGAAGGGGAATGGCTCCGGTTCTCCGTAAGGGACAATGGCCACGGCCTGAACGGGGACAGCGAGAAAATCTTCGAGGCCTTCCACACGACCAAGCCAAATGGACTCGGCCTTGGTTTGACAATCTGCCAAACCATCATCCGCGCCCATGGGGGAAACCTATGGGCCGAAGCGAACAAAAGCCACGGCGCGACATTCCATTTCCAACTCCCCATTGTTCCTGAAAATCTATGAAGCAACCCGAGACTGTATTCCTCGTCGACGACGAACCCGCCCTCCTGAAAGCCCTTGGCAGACTCCTCAAAGCCGAGGGATTTGCAGTGCAGGCTTATGACAGTGCGATGAAATTTTTATCCTCAGCCAACAAGGATGGCGCAGGCTGCATTCTCCTCGATCAATCAATGCCCGATATGTCCGGGATGGAATTGCAACAGCAACTCGTGCAATCGGACTCGGCCCTCGCCATTGTTTTCATCACAGGAAACGGCGACATCCCCATGAGCGTTCGTGCCATCAAGGCCGGCGCTGTCGATTTCTTGACCAAACCCGTCAAAGACAGCGAACTTCTCGCAGTCATCCGAACGGCCCTCGAAAAATCCCACAGCATGTTGGAAGCGAAGGCGGAAATCAAAGAGTGGAGGCAAAGACACGCCGAACTGAGCGTCAGGGAAAAGGAGGTTTTATTACATGTTGTCAAAGGACTTCCAAACAAGCTGATCGCCTCAAACCTCGGCGTCGTCGAGCAAACCATCAAAGTCCATCGCGGACGCGTCATGTCCAAGATGGGAGTGGATTCCCTTGCGCAGCTCGTGCTCATGACGGAACGCCTCGGACTCAAATAAAAACCTACCCTCCTTATCGGAGCTTGAAAAATCAGAGGCTTTAAGTCATTTCGGTGTCATTCATGGCCTTTTACCAAAGTATAATCGACTCAACGCTCAAAAAATATATGATCCGCGAGGTTCAAAAGTTAATCGCCAACGAAACAATTAAAAAACAATTCTCCCCGAAATGATTTGTGACACTTCAAAATCAAGCATCAACTGGCCAGCGATTGACTGTGAATAACTTTGCTGATGCATAGCCTCATTCAGACATTGAGCCAGTCTTGCGCTCGATCGCCGAAAGCATGGAAAGTGTCCTTCCTGCTTGCTGTGTTTCTTTGCGCCCCCATGTTTTCCATGGCGCAAACGGTGCTCACCGTTCGCGAGGCCGAGTTCCGGTCCCGCTGGGAAGGTCCGCAGGAAGACCGTGCTGTGACTCCGCAGTATTTTGAAACGGGCGGGGGGCTGGAGGATGAAACCGACGAGCAAGTGGGAGAACCCGTCACGGATGAGGAGATGCCGCAGGAAGGTTTCAGCGAATCGATGGATCGCATGGCGGAAAATCTGCGCCGCAGGCTCCGATTCGGGCCCTTGGATTTTCAACTCGGGCTGGCCACAGGCTGGGAATACACCAATCAGAACTCTGTGGGAGGTGACACTGATTTCAACGATAACAATAGCTTCTTTGCCGCGCCTACTGCGGCGGTCACCTACGAGCGAGAAGTGGGCGTCTGGAATGTCGCAGCCAGATATGCCGCGGGCTACAGATACTATTTCAACCAGGACTACACAGCTGCTGGAACCGGCGCGCAGCGCAACCCTCTTTCGATGACCGCCGGAATCGATATCGGATACAACACAAGCCGCCTCGCGGTGAATCTCAATATCAGCGCCTCCTCGGGAACCGGCTACGACCCTGTTGCCGGAGCCAACAACTGGCAGAGCACGGCATCCGGCGGTCTCTCTGTGCGCTACATCATTCGAGAGGAATTCAGTGTCGGAGGTGCCGTTTCTGGGACCTACTCGAACACGGCGGATGCCCAGGTGGCGCCGGGCGAAACTCCCCAACCTGAAAGCAACAGCTTGTCGGCCTCCGCAAGCCTGTTCGCCGATTATCTGGTGACACCAAAAACCAATGTTCGATTCATTTTGAGTGCTGGTCAGGATTTGCAGGATTTCAGCGGAGGCATCACTGAGGGAAGGCGCTATTTCGACGCCATGCTTATGCTGACCTACCAACTCGCACCCAAGCTCTCGGTGGACGCTGGCGGCGGTGTGGGCTATGTGCTGGACCAAAATATTCCCGATCCCGAATACGCTGGCGTGAGACCGGTTTACACAGCAGGGATCAATTACACGCCCACCGAGAAGACCTACTTCAAAGCCAAGTTCGGCATGCAAGGCGCGGATATTCGGCCGAATTTCAGCTTGGTGGCAGGATGGGATATGCGGGAAAAAACCCGCCTCTCGCTCTCGCTCTACCAGAACCAAGGTTTCTCCAGCCTGTCGCCGGATCAGTATAACATCACTCGCGGCCTCTTGGGCACAGTGGCCCAGCAGTTGTTCAAGGGCATCAATGTCTCTCTGTCCGCCGGCTACGAGCAGTCGGAATATGTCTCTCTCACCAGCGAGAAACTACCCAATCCGGTCGAAGGTCCGGCCTCCTACTGGCTGGCCAATGCCTCTCTCTACTGGCGCATTCGCGAGTGGCTGGCTTGGCAGAACACCTTCCAGGTTTCCACCGGTCAGGCGAACAACGAGGAGCTCCAAACCCGCTTCGACACGAGCTTCAATTTCAATTTCTAATTTGGCCGAAGAGAATCGCCCACGCGCCTGAGGTGGGCCAGATACTCGACATTGCCATCATGTCCCGTGATAGGTGACGGAATGTGGCCGAGCCATTGTTGACCGGATTGCTCAACGAAGCTGCGGATTTTTTCGATGCAGGCCAAACGCACAGCCTCATCGCGAACCACTCCCCCAGGGGGCAGGGATCCTTTGGGTGCCTCGAATTGGGGCTTGATGAGAAAGATGGCGTCCGAGCCTTCAGGAAGAATCTTGAAAACCGCAGGCAAAATGGCCGTGAGGGAAATGAAACTCACATCACCCACTGCCAGCACGGGAGGTGGCAAGAGGTCGCCGGGTTCGAGGAAGCGGGCATTGAAGCCCTCTCGGCAGATAACGCGCGGATCGGACCGCAGGCGCCAATGGAGCTGCGAGTGCCCGACATCCACCGCATGCACGCAGGCGGCACCGCGTTGGAGCAGGCAATCGGTGAAGCCGCCGGTGGAGGCTCCGATATCGACACAAACAAGACCGGCGGGATTGATGGCAAAATGATCCAGCGCCGCCTCAAGTTTAAAACCGCCCCGACCGACATACTTTTCTCGTGCAGCAAGACTGATGTCCGCATCCGGCGCAACGGACATCCCTGCTTTGGTGACGGGTTGGCCTTTGATGTAAACTTGGCCGGCCATGACGGCGCGGGCGGCCTGATCCAGAGTCTCGAAAAAGCCGCGTTCGACGAGTGCTGCATCGAGCCGTTTTTTGCCGGATGCCATAGTGAGTGCCGCTAAGGCTTCAGGGCTTCTTCGAGAAGGCGTCGTTCGAGATCACGGTGCCATCGGTGGCGAGAAGCTGCATCTCGCCGAAGTAGGTTCCATTTGGCCCATAGCACCAGACCGACCAGATGGGCACGGATGAACTACCTTGCTGATTAAGCACGAAGCTTACAGTGCCGATCTGTTTTCCGTTCGCGCCGGCGTATTGCTGGGCGATATCGAAAGCCTCGCGCGAGTCGAGTTGGACCATGGAGAGGTCGAGCGGCTTGGCGGAGGAAAAAATCTCCCGCAGGCCGAGCGCGGGTTTATCCGAAATGATCTGCCCCGAGGCGACTTGGATGCTGCGCATGCCCTTGTCATCACGCCCGGCTTGGGCGGAGACATACCAGATGTCGGGATCAGGGTCCGCGTTATCGGCGGAGAGCTTCAGAACTCCATTGCGATACTTTTCCGGAAGCGCTTCCAGGCAGGCCAAGGCCCCCTTTGAATCCATGGCGTGAAGAGCCGAAGAAGCAAGGAGGATGGCAAGTGCTATTGATTTAACCATGGGGAAGACTCAATACATGAGTTACGCACGCACCTTGTTGAGCTCGGTCTGCTCGGCCAATTTGCGGGTTACCTCGCGGATGCGGCGGCTCAAGGTGGTGGAGAGACCGATCAGCAGGAGAATACCTGCCGAGGGATGGTTGTTGATAAACTCCTCCAAGTTGTCGCGTGTGATGACCCAATACTGGCACTCATCGACAGCCACAACGGAGCACACAGCCTCGGAGGGGTCGAAGAGATCCACCTCGCCCATCCATTCGCCCTCCAGCACTTGACCGAGTAGCACATCATTGCCTTGGTCGTTGCGGCGGGCATGGAGCACGCCATTGGTGATCAGGAAAAGTTTCCCGTGGGAAATCCCCTGTTCAATAACCACCGTTCCCGGTGTTGCTGTTTCAAAAGTGCCGAAGGATGCGAGGGCCTTGACATCCTCTGGATCGAGGTTGGCCACGATGCCGACGAGTGGAAGTTCTGGTGTGCTCATTGATGTGGATTTGAGTTGTTCGTGCTTGGTTTTAAAGAGGGCCTGCCGTTATTGGCAGGCCTCGCATTCCCCGCCGTTGCGCATGGCTTCGATGGAGCAGGCCATTTTCTCCTCGGCGGTGTATTCGGGCTTGGGCCCGGCAACGACTCCGCGAAGTTCCTTTTTCACATTTGTGGTCGGGCCTTCGATGCTGGAGGCGCCGAGCGTGCGCAGGTAGTAGGTGGTCTTCAGACCCGTATGCCAGGCTCGGCGATACATGTGGCTCGCGATCTTCATATCGGGCTCGCCGATGAAGAGGTTCACGGATTGGGACTGGTCGATCCACTTCTGGCGGCGCGCGGCGGCATCGATGACGAAGTCAAAAGGAATCGAGAAGACCGTGCGGTGCTTCTCGCGGATCGAGGCTGGGATGTCCTCAATGTTGCCAAGCTCGCCCTCGAAATACTTGATCTGTTCAAGCATGCGGGTGTCCCATTTTCCGATCTTCTTCAGGTCGCGGACCAACTCCGTGCTGAGGATGGTGAACTTGCCACCGAGATTTTCCTTTGCGTAGAGGTTTTTGTAGTTCGGCTCGATGCAAGGCGTCGTGCCCATGATGTTCGAGATAGTGGCCGTGGGGGCAATCGCGATGACATTGGAATTGCGCATGCCCTGCTTCTTGATTTTTTCGCGGACTGGCGACCAATCCATGCGACCGCCACGCGGCACATCGATTTTGACACCGCGTTCGCGCTCGAGAATGTCGATTGTATCTTGCGGGAGCAAACCACGGTCCCACTTCGAGCCACGGAAACTGCTGTATGGCCCGCGCTCGGCTGCGAGGTCACTGGATGCCGAATACGCATGGTAGGCGATGGCCTCCATGAACTCGTCGTTGAAATCAACCGCCTCCTGGCTCGCAAAACTGACATTGCGCATGAAGAGTGCGTCTTGGAGACCCATGACTCCGAGACCAATCGGACGGTGCCTCACATTTGAGCGCTTCGCGGCCTCGGTCGGGTAGAAATTGATGTCGATGACATTATCGAGGGCGCGGATGGCGACATGGATCGTCTCGCGCAGCATTTCGTGATCGAGCGATCCGTCTGCTTTGAGATGCGAGTTGAGCACAACCGAACCGAGGTTGCAGACGGCAGTCTCATCCTCGCTGGTGTTCAAAGTGATCTCTGTGCAGAGGTTCGAGGAGTGGATGACTCCGATGTGGTCCTGCGGACTGCGGAGGTTGCAGGGATCTTTGAATGTGATCCACGGGTGACCGGTCTCGAGAAGCATCTTGAGCATCTGCTTCCAAAGATCGATGGCAGGCACCTCCTTGCCCGTGATTTTGCCTTGGCGGGCCAGTTCCTCGTAGTGGAGGTAGCGCTCCTCGAATTTGCGTCCATAGCTGTCATGGAGATCGGGAGCCTCGTTCGTGCGGAAGAGCGTCCAGTTCTCACGAGCCTCCATGCGCTTCATGAAAAGATCGGGAACCCAGTTGGCGGTATTGAGGTCGTGCGTGCGACGGCGGTCGTCGCCGGTGTTGCGGCGAAGTTGAAGGAAATCCTCCACATCGTTGTGCCAGGTCTCGAGGTAGGCACAGCCTGAGCCGCGACGCTTGCCGCCTTGGTTGACGGCGACGAGTTGGTCGTTGTGGAGCTTCAAGAAGGGAATCACACCCTGGCTCTCGCCATTCGTGCCCTTGATGTAGCTGCCGGTTCCTCGAACCGCTGTCCATGAGCCTCCGAGGCCGCCGGCCCATTTCGAGAGGTAGGCGTTTTCGGCGATGCCGCGCTGCATGATCGACTCGATCGAGTCGTCCACTTTGTAGAGGTAGCAACTGGAGAGCTGGCTGTGCAGGGTGCCGGAATTGAAGAGCGTCGGCGTGCTGGAGCAGAAGCGACGGCTCTTGTAGAGATTGTAAAGACGCACGACCCACTCCTCGCGCTTGGAAGGCTCGTCCAAAAAGAGCCCCATGGAGACACGCATCCAGAAAAATTGCGGAGTCTCCAAGCGGCGCAGTGTTTTTTTGGTTTTGTCGATGATGAGATAGCGGTCGTAGAGCGTCTGGATACCGAGGAAATCGAAATCCATATCGGCGGTTGGATCGATGGCGTCAGCAAGGGCGTCGAGATCATAGCCCAGAAGTTTCGGCGTCAGACGCTCAATGCTAACAGCCGTGCGGAGGTAGCTCTTGAAAGCCTTACGGTGCGCATCGCGGAGGCCCTCGATGCCATCGCGCTGGATTTTCCAATCAAGGACTTCCTCGTAGATATACGAGAGCATGATGCGGGCCGCGAATTTTGCGAAATCCGCATCACGCTCGATGAGCGTGCGGGAGTTGAGAATGACCGTGTTTTTCAGGATGTCCTCGGTCACCTCGGTGGCAAGCGAGCGGCGAAGCTCGCGCTCGATCTGGAGCGCGTCGAGGTTCAGATCGAGTCCGATCATTGCAAACTGGATTCGCTTCCGGAGTTCGGATCCATCCCAGAGAACGCTCTGGCCATCGCGTTGAACGACCATGATGAGCGACTCCTGCATGTCGTTAATCTCGGCCTCGGCTTCGGTTTTGACGACTTCCTCGCGGTGGCTGGAACGCTGGGCACGGTAGAGGATGTAGCTCTCGGCAACCTTGTAGTAGCCTTGGCGCATCAGTTCCTCTTGCACGAGATCCTGCACATCCTCGATGTGGACGAAGGCGGAATCGCGGGCGCGGACGCGGTCGCTGACGCCACGGGCAATCGAGGCGGCCGCCTCGGCATTTTCCTTCATGGAAAGGAAGGCACGGCGGCAGGCAGATTCAATCTTGGACTCCATCCAAGGAACCACCGAACCATTGCGACGAATCAGGCGAACATTCATCGGCTCGGACTCCATGGCGAGCGCGGAAGCGTCTCCGGAGCGGATCGAGCGCTTGAAAACGAGACTCTTTGCGACATCGTGTGCGTCGTTTTCGATGAGCGCCTTCTCGATGAGGAGCGAGAGGTCATGCTCGGAGAGGCGCAGCGAGCCACCCTTCTGGGCTTGCTCCGCGAGGCTCAGAGCCACGGAGTGGGCCACATTCGCAACGAAGCCGCGGTTCTGCTCGTTGAAAATATTTTTCTCCTCGCGCGACAAGAGCAGGTCGGTGAGAGCAGCTCCGATTTCATCGGCGACATCAGAGAGGTTGAACGACTGTTCGTCGCCATTGGTGCGGGTCACTGTGATTCCCGTGAGCGGGTGCGCCGGGGTGGCGATGGATTCGCGCCAGGAGAAGTCGGGCTTCTGGTCGCGCGGCATGGTGACGAGGCGCTTCAGCGCGATGTCTTCGTCGAGTGAGAGGTGTCGAGGCATGTTTCTTTTTTGGGGTTGGATTTTTTTAGAGTTCGTCGTCGCTCACGCCGGCAAGATCAATGCCTCGGCGGTATTCTGTCACCCGGCCTTCGAAGAAGTTCGTCTCTTTTCTGATCTCCATCATTTCAGAGAGCCATGGGAGCGGGTTCTCGAGGTTTTTATTGAGAGGTTCGAGGCCCACACCGACGAGGCGGCGGTCGCCGATGTAATCGATGTAGCTGCAGAATTCGTCGGCCGTGAGACCCACGGCTGCGACCGGCAGGCAGTCGCGGATGAATTGCTTTTCCAGCGAGATGGCCTCGGCCATTGTCGAGCGCAACTCTTCGCGGAATTCTTCAGTCCAGATTTCGGGATTCTCGTCCACGAGGTCCTGGAAGAGCTGGCGCAGAAGCTCGATGTGGTTCGACTCGTCGCGCAGCGTGTAGCTGAACATTTGCCCGATGCCGGGAAATTTGTTTTGGCGGTAAAGCGCGAGCACCATGCCGAACAGGCCGTAGAACTGCGTTCCCTCCATGCACTGGCCAAAAAGAAAAATATTCTTCGCCAGCGCGAGCTTGTTCTCGTGATCGGTCAAATCCATGTCGCGGCGGAGCGCACGGCTGTTGCTCACAACAAAATCGGTTTTGTTTTTGATCGTCTTCACATCCTCGAACATGGCCTCGCACTCGTGCGGATTGATGCCGAGCGAGCTGATCATATAAACCAGCGAGTCGGCGTGGATGTTTTCCTCCTGCGCGTGGCGACCCAGAACCAGCTTGAGTTCGGGAGCTGTGACCGCCTCGCGGATGACATGAAGAATGTTGTCACCAACGATGCCTTCGGCTGCGGAGAAATAGCCGATGCCCATCTTGATGATCCAGCGGTCCACATCGGAGATCGTGCCGCTCGTATCGCGCCAATGCTCGCAGTCCTTCTGCATCGGCACATCCTCGGGCTCCCAGTGGTTCGCCTTCATTTTTTTGTAGAGGTCGTAGGCCCAGGTGTATTTCAAGGGCAGGATGTTGAAGAACATCGTTTGGCGTCCATTGATGACGCGCTTGGCGGCGAATGCGGCTTCGGCCTTGTCGCGATCCAGTATGAACTGGCGGTCTCCGAGTGTGATGGTGGTGGTAGGCATTTTTAAATGAATAATTGAGTTTGAAACTGCGTTGGCGGGTCTTTCCGCATGCAATCTACGGCATGCGCGGGCAAGTGGGTGTGCTTTTTATTTTTCAAACCCCAAAAAGTCAAAAAAAATCTCTATGTTGTGGATTTTTTTCTGCCAACCACAATATATAGTGGTTTCTTAGGAGCATAATCCGGGCCAACTTTTTTCGTTTTTTCTCAAAAATTCAGGCTGGAGAGGGCGGTTTTTGATTAAAAAAGTGGAGGAGTTTTGCAAACGGCAGCGCACCGTGAGCACGCAACCGAAAACACGACTTTGAATCGCATGAAACCCGGAGCGGACGCGCCAGATGAATGCGGGCGGGAGGACCGCATGGAGACTCGTTTTGATCGTGACTTCTGGCCAATGGGCCTTTTTTTGACGAGGTGGTGTCCGGGAGTGATTCGCCGGCTTCCGAGGGAATATTTGGGTCAAGCCGGAGGTCGACCCTCCCAGGGTTTGCGCGCTGCCGCGCGGGGTGCTGTGGCGGCGTCACTGTGAACGCCGGAGAGAGCATCCAAACAGGGCTCACGCCTGAATGGGCGCTGAAAACAAGAGTGCCCGTGGAGTTTCCTCCACGGGCACCTTGCTATGAAAACCCCGAACCAACTCCGGGAAATTTTTTTACTTTTTGACGGACTTTTTCTTGGACGGGCGAACGACCACGAACGAGCCAATGGCTCCGGGAATCGCCCCTGCGACCACGAGCACGCCTTCTTCTCCGCGAACTTGAAGGATGCGCAGGTTTTGAACGGTGATGCGCTCGTCGCCCATGTGACCGGGCATGCCCATGTTTTTCCAAACACGGCCGGGGGTCGAGCGGTTGCCGATAGCGCCGTTACGACGGTGCATCGTGGAACCGTGGCTGGCAGGCTGTCCAGCGAAGTTGTGCTTCTTGATGGTGCCTTGGAATCCTTTGCCCTTGGACTGGCCAATGATGTCAACGAACTGGCCGATTTCAAAGTTCGTCACGGGAAGCGCAGCCGCTTCTGGTGCGGCTTCGCCGTCCGCAAGGCGGAACTCACGAATGAACCGTTTCGGGGTCGATGCGGATTTGGCGAAGTGGCCTGTCATGGCCTTGCCAACGCGCTGGGGCTTTTGTTCGCCGTAGCCGATTTGAACGGCCGAGTAGCCGTCTTTTTCAGGAGTTTTGACCTGAAGAATGTGGTTGCCGCCGGCTTCGATGACGGTGGCAGGAGTAACACGGCCCTTTTCATCATAGATGCGGGTCATGCCGAGTTTTTTTCCGAGAAGTCCGATGCTCATGGCTTTAGATTAGATTTTGATGGTGATGTCGACGCCGGCGGGAAGGTTGAGCTTGCGGAGCTCATCCACCGTTTTGGAAGTGGGCTCGACGATGTCGAGGAGGCGTTTGTGGGTGCGGATCTCGAATTGATCCATGGATTTTTTGTCAACGTGAGGGGAGCGGTTGACGGTGAAGCGCTCGATGCGTGTGGGAAGCGGGATCGGGCCGGTGACTTTGGAGCCGGTCCGCTTGGCTGTTTCGACGATTTCCGAGGCCGAGGCATCGAGAATGCGATAGTCGAATGCCTTAAGGCGAATCCGGATTTTCTGACTGTTTTGTGCTGCCATGATGATAAAGAGCGATTGAGGATTTTTCTTGAGCCCCCGAATCAGCGGGACGGGCAAATTAGGGATTTACCGTATTTTGGCAAGCGGATTTTCGGGGAAAGTTTTTCCAAACGGAAATTTCACAGCCCGGCATCCCTGGCGGCGGCTTCACACAAGGCTACGCCAAAGCCCGGTAGCCTCGATTCGATTTGAATCCAAGATGGCGCGCCGGCTGGCGTGCGGGGATTGGCAAGGTGCATTTGGACGGCCCGCGCGATGCTGCCTGAAAACAACTCGATAGTGCGCTGCTCGAGTTCGGCATCGTATTGCAGAGTATTGATGCGGGCATCGGCGGCGTAGAAGCGTAGCATCCTCCCTGCGGCTCGCAGGTATTTTTCTTTGAGGCCGTCGAAAGGGTTCGCAGAAGAGGATGCAAATCCCGCAGAGACCGTGCGCAAGAGGCAGAGCGCGACATCGCATGCCATTTTGTTGAGGCCGGCGCGCGGGTCGGATTCAGAGAGACGCTGATGCTTGTGATCGTAGCTTTCGGCGATATCAACCTGACAAATTTTCTCCATGGCGGCCGTGCGGAAGACATCCGCCATCATGCCGGTTTCCACGCCCCAATCCGAGGCGAAGCGCACGGATTCGGCAATGCCACGGTGCAGGCAAACCTCGCCGCTGATCGGATAGCGAAAAAACTGGAGCGGCCCGAGCGTTTGGGCGAAGCCCTCGATATCCTCCATGGCCTGGAGAAGCGGAGTGATGAGAAGCCGCATGACGCGGCCGTTCAGTTGCGTGGAAAACCGGGCACTGAAGCCCTTACTGACATGGAATGCCATCTCGGGATGCAGCACAGGGAAGCAAAGGCGGACAAGCAGCTCGCGTTTGTAATGGAGAATATCGCAGTCATGGATGGCAACGGCGGCGGCATTTGTGCCGGCGAGGACCTGCCCAATGCAGAGCCGCATATTGCGCCCCTTCCCCATCGGCCCGGGATCAAGCCCTGCGCGTTCCATTTGATCAAGAAGGTTTGCCATGCGGGGACCGTCGTTCCAAAGGATCGCGACCTTCTGCGGCAAGTCCGAAAAAAGGCGGCGGGCCGTGTCGAAATCAGCTCGGCTTCCCCCATCGAGGCCCACCGTGATATGGCTTAAAAACCGAGCGTCCCGAAGTTCTGCCACGATGTCCGCGAGGACAGGGGATTGCAAATCCCTCGCATGGCAGGGCAGGATAAGTGCAAGCGGCGTTTCCTGAGCCAGCATGTCCATCTCCTCCTCAAGGCGCTTGTAGTCGGGGTTTCCGAGTCGATGAAGCGTTGCAATCGTGCCGTGCTGGTAGAAATCCGCCATAAAAACGGGGCACACTCTCAAGGGCTGCGCGGCATTGAGCAAGTCTGCGGAACTGCTAATCTGCATCGATGAGCACGCCAGCCTTTCCGTTTGATCACCTCATGGTGGTTCACTACCACTGGCGTCCCGGCGGTGTGCGACGAGTTGTGGAGCTGACCCTGCCTGCCATCGCGGCGGCAGCAGGCGACAGGCTCAAAGTAATCCTGCTGAGCGGAGGGACGCCTGACGAAGAGCCCGATTTGGGCGGGCTCGCGGACCGTGCTGTCCTCATCCATGAGCCGGCGTGCGATTACTTTTCCAACCAGCAGGACACCCCCGAAAGAATCTCAAAAAGCATCCAGCAAGCCATTTCCCGTGCGATGGAGGGCCGCGACCCCACACGCACGCTGATCTGGTTTCAAAACCCTGCACTGGCTCGAAATGCCATGCTCTGCCGGGAGATCTTCGACTTTTCGAGAAAAACAGGCGCGGCACTTGTTTTGCACCACCATGATTTTTGGTGCGTCGGCCGCTGGGCACGCTGGGAGGAACTGAAACGCTGCGGCTTCGGCGACCTTTCCAGCGCGGCGGAACTGCTCTTCGCCTCCGGTGCCCGAGCTGTCCATGCAGGCATCAATCTCCAGGATTGCAAGACGCTCGAGAGATTTTTCCCTAACAGGGCATTCCACTTGCCCAACCCCGTCTTGAGGCCCTCCCCATCAAGCACGGCGGATGTCGAAGCCGCTCGCGCGTGGGTTGCGAAAGAGCTGAAAACCGATGCTCCCGTTTGGGTCTATCCGACGCGGTTTCTTCGGCGGAAAAACCTTCTCGAGGCGGTCCTCCTCACGCGCTGGCTCAGGCCGGAAGCCATTCTGGCGACAACCTCAGGACAATTCTCGCTCGATGAGACCGGCTATGCAAACGACATCAAAGAGGCTGCGATGCGGCATGATTGGAGCGTGCATTTCGGCTTACTCGACAAGCCCGGAGCCCCTCGCGTGGCGGATCTCCTTCAAATCGCCGAGGCGGTCATCCACACCTCCGTTCAAGAGGGCTTCGGAATGGCGTTCGTCGAGGCCGCGGCGGCGGGAACGCCCCTCATCGCCCGGGCCATTCCATCCGTCATGCCCGATCTCGCCGCGCTCGACTTTGGGTTTCCGCAACTCTACCAAGAAATCCTGATCCCTCCCGGGCTTTTCGATGCGCAGGCCGAGGCTGAACGGCAATCTGCGCTCGCAGCCTCCGCAAGAGCCGCCCTGCCACCGGCCTTCCAAGAAATCTTTCCCGCGCTCCGCTTCGATGCGGACGGGCCTGTGGCCTTCAGCCGCCTGAGCCGACGCGCGCAGTTGGAAGTGCTCTCGCATCCCTCGCCGACCTCTTGGGAGTTGTGCAAAACTTGGAACCCCCGCCTTGAGGATTTCCTTAAAACCCCGCTCAACCCCACTCCGTGGCCCACAGCTTCCTCGCGCTATGCGGATGAGTTTCTCAAAATCGCAGCATCCATCCCGGATGGCCCGATCGCCTGCGCGGAGAGTGCGAGGGATGCCCAGATGGCTCTGACGGCAAAAGCTCTCGAGCCGAATTCGATTTTCCCAATCCAGCTCGAAAAATGAACCCTCCAGATGCTCGACGGAACGCCACAAACAGATCAAATTAGTTACCTCCCGTGCGAACTTATTCCAGTAAAAAACAAGCCCCCACATCGCGTCCTTGCGTGAGGTGGATTTTTTTACTTCTGATCCTCACCGTCGGCCCGCTGGGGGCGGATGAGACAGTTCGCGCGGCGCAGGCGCGGCTTGCGGGCTTGGGTTATTACAAAGCACGCGTCGACGGATCGGCGGGGAGCATCACCAGTGCGGCCATCCGCAGGTTCCAGCTCGCCGAAAATCTCAAGGTCACCGGCTCTCTGAACCAGCAAACTCTCGACGCGCTCGGAGTCAAAGCACCAGCCCCGGCTCCGGAGTATACGAAGATCAGTGCAATCTTCGAGGGCGGACCGCTCGCTGCGATGGATTCCGCCTCGCAGGTCGAGGCGATTCGCAATGCCCAGCGTCTATTGGCGGAATCGGGTTTCTACGCCGGACCACACAATGGCCTGCCCAATGCGACGCTCACCGCTTCGATCAAAGAATGGCAGTCAGCCCAAAACCTACCCCAAACAGGCAAGCTCGACGCAGACACGCTGGCCGGGCTCGGCGCCCTTCTTGAAGAGTAACGCCATGTCGAAGCACGAGCGCATCTCAGCCTTTGTCGAATCACTCGAATCCTCGCACAGCGGCGGCTTGCATCCTTGCTATGCGGGCTACTTCGAGTGCTTCAACCGGGGTGACTACTACGAGGCCCATGATGTCTTGGAACATCTCTGGCTTGAATGCCGGGACGAAAATCACTTCTACTTCAAAGGCCTCATCCAAGTCGCAGGAGCCTTTGTGCATCTGAAAAAACAACACGCCCGGCCATGGCATCCAACCGATGGCCGGAGGCTCCATCCCGCAGCACGACTGCTCGCGCTGGGAATCAAAAACATCGCCCCGTTTGGGCCAGTCCACATGAACCTCGACATCGAAGCCGTGTGCGCGCTCTGCACCGACTGGAGGGAACAAATTCTTGCCTCCGACTTTCGCATCAACCCTTGGCAGCCAGCAGCAGGACCGCGACTGGAACTTCAAAAAAACGCCCCAATGGCTTGACGGGATGGTTCTTTGCCGCTTCATACATCACCAAATCCCATGATCAAATCCACCTTCCGCCTTCTCATTGCCACAGTGGCCACCACGGCCATCCTTGGTCTCACCGGATGTGAAACCACAAGAACCGCATCCCACTCACACTCCTTCAAGTTCGACCCGCCGGACAAAACCCCGAAGAATCCCTCCGCGATAAAAGTCAAAATCAGCACCGGAGCGCAGCGTTTGTATGTGGTCGAGGGAAATGAAGTCCTCATCGCCACACCTGTGACAGTCGGCAAATCAGCAAGCCCAACGCCACAGGGTGATTTCAAGATATACTCTAAGCAAGCCCACCGCCGTCGCGTGAGCCAACCTGATGCAGGATATCCGATGACCTACTGGATGGAATTCAAGCCAGCCTACGGCATCCACTGGGGATTCATGAAGCCTTCACCTGCGACCCTCGGTTGCGTGCGTATGCCGCTGATCGCCGCCAAGGAGGTCTTCGCCATTGTGCCGAAGGGCGCTCCATTGAATATCGCCAAGAGCCAGCCTTGGGATGAGACGATCGGCAAAAATCTTCCTGTGCTGGATGACGGCCCGCTCCCGAATCCCCCGAAATCCTACCTCCACAGCCCGCAGGTCTTCACCGATGCTGCCAAGGGCAAGATGTGGAATTTCTAACGGGCGAGTTCCTTTAGCAGCTCCTTGTTGAGCTGAATGCCGATGAGGAAATTTTCCACAGGGAAATTCTCATTCGGCGAGTGGGCGCGACAGTCGGGCGACGCCAGCGCAAGCAACAGCGCCGGGTGGTCGAGGATTTTTTGAAAATCCGCGAGAATGGGAATCGATCCGCCTTCGCGCGTGAGGGCTGGTTTTTTGCCGAAGACGGCTTCCAAAGCGCGACATGCGGCGACACCCTGCGCGCCTTTGGGATTAAGGAAAAACGGCTCACCACCGTGTCCTTCTATGATCTCAAGCCTCACACCAGGCGGCTTGTGCTTTTCAAAATGACGCCGCGCCTGATTCAGCACGGTCTCGGGATTTTGATTCGCCACGAGGCGGAATGTGACCTTGAAGAAAGCCTCTGCGGGAAGCACAGTTTTACTCCCCTCGCCTTGATAGCCGCTTCCGATGCCGTTGATTTCCGCAGTAGGACGAGCCCCGATGCGCTCGACCGAGGAATAGCCCTCCTCGCCCCAAAGTTCGCTCACGCCCGCCTGCTCGGCGATGGCTTGGTCGCTCACAGGCGACTCGGCTGCGGCCTCGCGCTCCCAGTCCTGCATGGGCTGGACATCATCATAAAACCCTTCGATCGCCACGCGGCCCTGCGCGTCATGCAGGCTGGCAATGAGGCGCGCCGCCGCCGTCGCGGGATTCGCCACCGCGCCGCCGTAGATGCCGGAGTGCAGGTCATGCGAGGGACCGAACACCCTGACCTCCATCGCCGCAATGCCCCGCAAGGCGTAACTCAGCGTGGGATACCCATCGGCTGCCATGCCGGTGTCCGAGATGGCAATGGCATCGCAGGCCAATTCGGCCCGGTGTTTTTCCAAAAAGTCCGGCAGATGCTCGCTCCCAACCTCCTCCTCACCCTCGATCAAAAAAATCACATTCACTGGTAGTGGCCCCTCCGCCAGCGCCTCGCCGACTCCAAGAATGTGCGCGAGGATTTGCCCTTTGTTATCTGAGGCACCGCGTCCGTAGATTTTTCCGTCGCGAATCTCGGGATCAAAAGGCGGCGATGTCCAAAGCTCGAGTGGCTCGGGCGGCTGAACATCGTAGTGTCCATAAATGAGGACGGTTTTCTTCGAAGGATCGCGCGGCGTTTTTCCCAGCACGATGGGATTTCCCGGCGTGGGCTCCTTGCCAGCCTCCAAACCGATCTGCCGAAGTTTCGCTACGAGCCAGTCCGCACAGCGCACCATATCGGCAGCATGGACGGATTGGGCTGAAACACTGGGAATTCGCACAAATTCGAGCAATTCGGCAACGCGGGGATCATTCATAGAAAAAAACTATATATTGTGGTTTATCGGAGCCGACTGCACAGGATGTGGTATTTTTTCCTTGCGCAGCCAAGCAGCATTTTTAGGCTGATCGCACTTCTAACCGGTATCCCATGTATCTGCAATCTCTGGAAATCATCGGCTTCAAATCCTTCGCCGCAAAAACCGTCCTAAACTTCCACCGGGGCGTGACAGCCGTTGTGGGCCCGAATGGTTGCGGCAAGTCGAATGTCCTCGACGCCATTCGCTGGGTGCTCGGTGAGCAGTCGGCAAAAGCCCTGCGCGGCGGCGAGATGTCGGATGTCATTTTCAGCGGCACGGACAGCCGCCCGGCACTCGGCATGGCCGAGGTTTCCATGACCTTCGCGGAGTGCGAAAAGGAACTCGGCACCGAGTGGAACGAAGTCCGCATAACCCGCCGCGTCTATCGGGACGGCAAGAGCGAGTATTTCATTAACAAAACTGCATGCCGCCTGCGTGACATCCACCAACTCTTCATGGATACCGGCGTGGGCCGCAGCGCCTACTCGATCATGGAGCAGGGCAAGATCGACCAGATCTTGAGCAACCGCCCGGAAGACCGGCGTGCGATCTTCGAGGAGGCCGCCGGCATCACGAAATTCAAGGCCCAGAAAAAAGAAGCCCTCCGCAAGCTGGAATACACCGAGTCTAACCTCGTGCGCGTCCAGGACATCATCAAGGAGGTCAAGCGCCAGATCGGCTCCCTTCAACGCCAGGCAGCCAAGGCCCGCCGCTACCAGTCGATCATCTCCGACCTCCGGATTTTCGACACCCACATCTCCCATAAAAACTACCGGCACCTTTCGGAAGAGCTGGAGACTCTGAAAAACCAGTTGAACCAAGGCGAGGAGGCCCGCCAGGTCCATGAGGTCGAAATCTCCCAGCAAGAGTCCGAACTCTCGGACTTCCGCCAGCGCCTGCAGGAACTCGAGGCCGAGGCGGGAACGATCCGCGACGGCATGCAGACCCTGCGCAACCGCATTTTTTCAGCCGAGAACCGCATCGGCACAAACCACGAACGCAGCTCGGAAGCCACCGCCCTCATCGACCGCCACCGCCTCGACATCAGCCAAGCCGAGGAAAAAATCCGCACACAGCAGGAACAGATCGAGCAGACGGACAGCCTACTCGAGCAAATGATCGAGAGCCTCCGCACCCACCAGGAGACGCTCGATGAGCACACCGCCCGCCTCGCCTCCGTGCGCGAGGAGCGCATCGCAGCGGAGCGGGAATTCGCTTCCAAGGGGGCCGAACTCTCCAGCGCCGAGGCGCGCCTGAACTCGCTGCGCGGGGAGATTTCAGCCGCCACCGGACGCCGGGAATCCGGCGAAACGCGTCTCCATTTGCTCCAGAACGAAATCGAAACCGCCTCGCGCTCCGCTGCCGAGATTTCCGCAAACCTGGAAGATCTGAAACGCCGTTCAGATGCCACCCATCTGGCGCTCGAGCACGCCCAAGCTGAAACCGCCTCTGCGATGGCTGACCACGAGAACGCCCAGCACGAACGCCAAAATACCGAGGCTATCCTCAACACAGCGGGAAAGGAAGCCGCCGGCCTCGAGTCCCGCCTGGAGGTCCTGCGCCAGCTTCAAGAACAGGGCGAAGGCTTGGATGAAGGCACACAAGCGGTTCTCAAAGGCCTCGACAATCCCGACTTTTTCCAAAGCGCCATCAAGGGAACGCTCGCCCAGCATATCCAAGTCGAGGAACGCCTCATTCCCGCCATCGAAGCCGCGCTGGGATCCGCGCTGCAGGCCGTCATTTTCAAAGACCCCGGAATCGCCGAGGCAGCCCTCGCCACTCTCAGCGGCAAGAAACTCGGCCGAGCGGCCGTGATCCCCGCCTCATGGATTTCTGGGAGGGGAGAACAGGCGTCCCGCCTGTTCAGCCAGACTCCCGAAACCTCACTGGCTCCTGAACCACCCCTCCCCTTCGGCGTCTTTGGCCGGGCGAGTGATTGCGTGAAGGGTGACGACGACAGTTCTCATCTGGCCCGCCACCTTCTCCGCGAGGTGCTCATTGTTGAGAACCTCGAAGCCGCATTCCGCCTGCGTTCAGAGAATCCAGTGTTCGCGTTTGCCTCGCTGGATGGAGGCTTCATCAGCCACAGCGGCATCATCCACGGCGGCCAGTCCGGCGAGAACAGCGGTCAATCCACCCTCCAACGCAAAATCCGCATCGCAGAGCTTGAGACCTCTTTGACCGAGGCCACGGCGCGCATCGAATCCCTCGCTACCGCCCGCGCCGCAGCGGCGTCAGCGATGGATCAGGCCACAGACCGCCTCAAGCAAGCGCGCGAGGCCATGCAGGCCGCACAGATTGAAACCGCCTCGACCGACAACGAACGCCGCCACGCGGAACGCCAGTTTGCGGATGTCGAAGCAAAGCGGGCCTCGTTCCAGCGCGAAGCCGCCAGCATTGAGGAAGGACTGCGAGGCAGCCTCGCCCAGCTCAGCGAACTCGAAGGCCGCATCGCCGAGGCGACCTGCGCCATCGACTCCCTTCGAGCTGCCCGCAGCGAATCCGAGACCCTTATTCAAGTCGTCCGGGAGAAGGAAAGTTCCGCCTCCGACGCCCTCAACGAAATCCGCGTCCGCGTTGCCACCGAGCGCCAGCAGCAAGAAGGCCTCCACCGCCAGCGTGGGCCCATGGCTGCCCGCATCGTCGAACTCAACGAACTCCTCGACGCACGCCGCCTCGATATTTCGAACTACGAAGGCCGCATCGAATCCCTCGCCGCCGAGAATGCATCCCTCGAAATCTCGATCGGCGAATGGCGCAGCGAACTGGAGTCCGAAGAAGCCCGCCTGAGCGCCGTTCTCGCGCAGCGCTCGGAAGTCAGCGAAAGCGCCGAGGCCATCGAATCCGCCCTCCGCGCCGCGCGCCAGCAACTCGCCCAACTCCAGGAGCAGCGCAGCCGCATCGAGGTGAAGGCCGCCCAGACCGAAATGCGGAAGGAAAACATCCGCACCCATGTCTCCCAACGCTACCAGCTCGATCTGGAGGCCTTCGAGCCGGACACCTACGCCCTCATCGTTGCCCTCCGCGAACGCAGCCAGCGCAAACCCGAGCCGCAAGAAGGCGAACAACCCGCCGCCGAAGGAGCAGAATCCACCGAAGAGACCGCCCCCCCAGCCATAGCCGTTCCCGCCGAAGGCGAAGGCATCCCGTGGGACCGCATAGAGGAACTCGTCGCCGAACTCACCGAGCGCATCGACTCCATGGGACCGGTAAACATGGACGCGATCCAGGAATACGACGAACTCGAGCAGCGTTACATTTTCCTCGAAAAACAAAACGCCGACCTCGTGACCTCCAAGGCCGAGTTGCTCGAAGTCATCTCCAAGATCAACAACACCACAAAGACCCTCTTCGCCGAGACCTTCGAAAAAATCCGCGAGAACTTCCAATTCATGTTCACCGAGTTGTTCGGCGGGGGACGCGCCAACCTCCTGCTCACCGACGACTCCGACCCGCTCGAGAGCGGCATCGAGATCATCGCCAAGCCTCCTGGCAAGCAGCTCCAGAGCGTCACGCTCCTCTCCGGCGGCGAACGCACCATGACCGCCGTCTCGCTCCTCTTCGCCATCTACATGGTGAAGCCCAGCCCGTTCTGCGTGCTCGATGAAATGGACGCCCCGCTCGACGAATCTAACATCACCCGCTTCATCAAAATCCTCGACCGCTTCGTTGGCCAGAGCCAGTTCGTGACCATCACCCACAACAAACGCACCATCTCCCGCGCCGACCTCCTCTACGGCGTGACCATGGAAGAACACGGCGTCAGCAAACTCGTGAGCGTGAAATTCAGCGGCAAAACCGACGACAGTTCAAAATCCTCCGAGAGCGTTGCCAAGGCGCTCGGAAAATCCGAAAACCTCGCCAGCGAAGAAGCCGCCGCCATCGCCCAAGCCGCCGAAAACCTCCAACCCGAAACGCTGGAAGAGCCCGCCGCCACTTGATTCCCCGGCGCGAGCGGCTCGCGCCACGGAAATCTCAATTTGCCTCTCGACACCGGAAGGGATATCTGGCCAAAAAGCGGGAACGCCTTTTTTGATGAACCAGCCCTGCACCCCACCAGATCCAAACCCACCGTCGAACTCCTCCAGCAAAGAGACCGTCTACAGCGTCGGCACCCTCACCTACACGAAGATGGGTCTCGTCTCCCTCTTCGCATGGCTGCTCTGGGGCGATTTTTGTTTTCAAGTCATGGAGTCGCTCAATCCGGCGATCATTCCCCTTAAACTCCGCTCACTGGATGCCCCGAACTGGGCGATTGCATTGATCATGGTGACGCTGCCGGGCATTTTGAACATGACGATTTGCCCGTGGGTGAGCTTCAAGAGCGACCGCCACCGCGGACCGATGGGACGCCGAATTCCCTTCATTCTTTATACGCTGCCTTTCCTCACCGCCTGCCTGCTGTTGCTGGGATTCTCCGAACAAATCGGACGCGGCCTCCACAGCATCCTGCCTGATTCCTGGGGCATCTCGGTCTCCGCCGTGACCATCACCTGCATCGGCGTTTTCATGGTCGGGTTCAAATTCTTCGACATGTTTGTGAACTCGGTTTTTTGGTATTTGTTCAACGATGTTGTCCCGCACAACTTCCTCGGGCGTTTCCTGGGACTCTTCCGCATCGTCTCCAGCTTCGAGTCGATGATCTTTGGATTTTTCATCTTCAAATACGCCGAATCCCACATGACGGAAATCTATGTCGGCGCCGCCCTTGTTTATGCCATAGGCATGGGGCTCATGTGCTGGAAGGTCAAGGAGGGGGAATATCCTCCGCCTCCGGAAGCCGAGGGGGGCCGCACCGGCCTCATAGCCGAGGTGAAAATCTACATGGTCGAGTGCTACAGCAAGCCCTACTTCTGGAATCTCTTCCTCTGCACGGCATTCTGGTCCATAGCCGGAACGCTCGGCGTATTCAATGTCTTCCTGCAAAAATCCATCGGCCTCGATCTCGCACAGATCGGCATGATCAGCGGCGCCGTGAGTTTCATGAATATGCTGCTCACCTACCCGGCCGGCGCGCTGGGCGACCGTTTCCACCCCCTGCGGTTGCTCCTCTGGGTGAAGGTGATCAATTTGTTTTTCCTACCGCTCGGCCTGATCTGGCTATTCTTTGATTTCGCACCCATGACGGCGTTTTATGTTTCGATTTGCATCACCGCAGTCAACCTGCCCTTTCAGGTGCTCACGGAAGCGATGATGTTGCCAATGTATATGCGCGTGCTCCCGCTCGACCGCTATGGTCAATTCTGCTCCGCAAACGCCTTGTTGCGCTCCGTGGCCGCGGTTGCGGGCGGTTTCGTCGGCGGCCTCTTCATGGATTTGATGAAGCACCTCTACAACGGCAGCGACTACGCCTACCGATTCATCCCCGTCTGGAGCATTTTCTGGTCAGCCATAGCCCTCTTCTTCCTCTGGCGCCTCTACCAAGACTGGAAACGCCTGCCGCAGCATGATTGAACTTAGCTGGTCGGGAGTCGATATAGCATTCCTCTTTTAGGTTTCCTCACATTACGACCGCCTTTCACAATATGAACCACAAACAAAGAACCAACCTTCTGGAGGAGGCATTGTCGCTTCACCAAGCCCACCAGCACGACGAGGCGGAGTTGATTTATGCCAAGGTGCGGCGTGAGTGCCCGAAGGATTTCGATGCTTGGTATCTCTCGGGAGCCATGGCCTTCCAACGCGGGGGTCACTTGGAGGAGGCTGTTGAGCTTTTGCAAAAGGCACGGAAACTCAATGCGGAATCAGTTGAGTGCCGAATGTTTCTTGGCATGGCACTGGCGGATCTCGGCCGATTCGCCGAGGCGGAACCACACCTTGTCCGCGCTCTCAAAAAGTCGCCACACATGGCCGAGATGTGGGAGAACTTGGCACGCTGCCAGAGGGCAATGGGACTGCCTCATGAGGCTTTGGAGTCCCTCGGGAAGTTTGCCCAAATCCAGCCAGCAAATGCCAGCGCCCACGAACTTCTCGGAGAGCTTGCAGCAGTGGTGAATGGTTTTGCCGCCGCCGAACCGCACTTCCGCAAAGCCACGGAGATCGATCCCGGCATGGCCACCGCCTGGAACAACTTGGGTCTGTCTCTTCTTGAAAAACCGGGCCACATCGCCGAAGGCATGGAGTGTCTGGACAAGGCGCTTCAACTTGATCCCTTCCTCGTCGCCGCCTCCAGTGCGCGCGCACTTGGTCTGCAGCGGCTTTACAAAGCCGAGGAGTCGCTCGACCTGCACAGTTCGATTCTGTGGATGGAGCCGCAAAACGCCCGCGTGCTCAGCGCCCGCAACATGCTGCTCAACTACCTGCCACGCGAGGATCGCCAGAGCGTTTTCGAGGCGCACAAGGAATTTGGAGCACTCTTCGTGAAAGATGAATTTCAAGTTTTTTTCAATCCCCAAGAGCCCGATAAAAAACTCCGGGTTGGATTTATCTCACCGGATCTGCGACATCACTCGGTCGCCTTCTTTCTTAAGCCACTGCTCCAAAATCTCGACCCCTCGCGCGTGCAGACGCTGCTTTACCACTGTCACCACACCGAGGACGCCACGAGCGCGGCACTACGAAGGCTGACGAGCAAATGGACGAATCTCAACGGCGTGGAGGATGACGCCGCCGCCACTCTGATTCAGCGTGACGCGCCCGACATCCTCATCGACCTCGCTGGCCACTCGGCCATGAACCGCCTGCCGCTCCTCGCCCGAGGCCTCGCTCCCGTCCAGGTTTCCTACCTCGGCTATCCCAATACGACAGGTGTGGCAGCCATCACGCACCGTCTCGTCGATGACATCACCGACCCAAGCGGCGATGCGGATGCGTTCGCAACGGAGAAGCTCATTCGCTTCTCACCATGCGCGTGGACCTACGAAGCGCCCAGCGACGCCCCCACGCCCGCCATGCCGGATGAAAGTTCGCCCGTCACCTTTGGATCCTTCAACAATTTCCTGAAAGTCACCGACGACACACTCGCCGTCTGGGCAAAAATTCTCGCCCAAGTGCCCAACTCCCGCCTCTTTACCAAGAGCGTCTATCTGGACGATCCCGAGGTGAAAAAAAATGTCCTCGAGCGCCTCGCCTCAGCCGGCATCACCGAAGATCGCGTGGAAATCTCAGGCTTCTTTGCCGCCACCCAAGACCACCTCGCCGCCTACAACCGCGTTGATGTCGCCCTCGACACCTTCCCCTACAACGGCACAACAACCACCTGCGAAGCCCTCTGGATGGGCGTTCCCGTGGTCACGCTCACCGGCGACCGCCACGCAGCGCGCGTTGGACTTTCCCTGCTCACCGCCATTGGCCATGCCGAATGGAGCGCAGAAAACGAAGACGCCTACATTGAAAAATCCGTCACTCTCGCGCAAGACAGAGCCCTCCGCAGCCAACTCCGCGAGTCACTCCGCAGCCGAGTCGCTGGCAGCATTCTCTGCGACCAGGCAGGACAATCGGCGCGGTTTGATGCAGCTCTGCGCGAGATTTGGGCCGAGTGGTGCTTCGCTGCATCCAATCAGAAATAAAAAAAGCCAAGGCCTCCATTTTCAGAAGGCCTTGGCTAGGCTTTTTTTATTTTTATTCCAGAAGCCTGCTCAGGCTCTCGGGAGATGTGTTTGCTTGGGCAAGCATGGCCAAACCAGCTTCCTGAATGATGCGGAACCGAGCAAAGCTTGTGCTCTCCTCGGCAATATCAACATCCATGATCCGCCGATTGGCGGCTTCAAGATTCAATCGATTGACGGCAAGGATATCTTGCGCAAACGACAGCCGCGACTGCTCCGCACCATTTCCCGCCCTCAGCTCAGCGACATCTTGGATCGCCGTTTCGAGCGTCACAGATGCGGATGTGGCAAGTGTCAGCGGTCACTTCAAAATGCACCACCTGTGGTCACTTCAAAGTGCACCACCTTTGACGGGTGTTTTTCTAGGTTTTTTGGGTTCGTTTTGGCAAGGGGTTTTTCTGTTCCCCTGAGAGGTTTGAATCCATTGGCACGCCCAAGGCGATCCTCGCAACGCTCGTAGGGGCGGGCTTGCAGAACGGCGGAGCGTTCCTGGACCATGGCCTCGTTGACGAGCAGGCGCAGGCCCTCGGCAAAGCCGGAGGAACATTCGGTGGTGAGGAGTT
>JBILWM010000169.1:0-3184 GCA_044369905.1 Terrimicrobiaceae bacterium
GTCGCAAGCGCACCGTCCACTTCTTGCCCATCCTTCTGGAGGAACTGGCCGCTTTCGGAACCACACTCGAGCGTCGGTTGTTTCACGGCGGATTGCCCCAGGCGCTTTTGGCCGAATCGAAAAGCCCTGCATTCTATCGCGAGTGGATGGACTCCTTTTTCGCCCGCGACATCCAGCGACTTTTCGGTTTTCGCGATATCAACCGCTTCACCGCCTTCCTCGAATATGTGTTGCGGCAAAGCGGCGGCCAGTTCGATGTCTCCAAAGCCGCCTCGGAACTCGGCATCGCCCGGGCCACTGTGGAAAGCCATTTGCGCGCCCTCGAGACCACCCATGCCGCCACCTGCGTGCGGCCCTTCCACCGCAGTTCCAGCACGGAGCTCGTCAAGCAACCCAAGGTCTATGGATTCGACACCGGCTTCGTGTCTTTCGTGCGGGGTTGGAATCCCCTCCGCCCCGACGACCTCGGCGATCTCTGGGAGCATGTGGTTCTCGAAACGATCCAAGCCCGCCTTCCCGACACGCCGCCTCTCTACTGGCGGGACAAACGCGGTCGCGAACTCGATTTCGTCATCCCCCGCAACCGGGATACCGTCGATGCCATCGAGTGCAAATGGAATCCCGATGCATTCGACGCCGATTCGCTGGCCGCCTTCCGTGCCATCCACCCGCAGGGGCGGAACTATCTCGTCTGTCCCGGCACCGCCCCCCCGCATGTCCGCTCGATAAAAGGCTTCAAAATCCAAGTCGTCGATCCCACAGGAGTCCCAGTTTCCTGATACCGACATACCAATCCGCTACTTCAAAAGAAGCGGGAGCCATCGACCACGAGCGTCTATAGCGTGGCAACCTCAGCCTTGGTTGAAGACTGGCGACAAGCTTCGGCTAAGATCGAAACCGGATGTCGAACCCTTACGGAGGAACCTGCTGCATCGAGACCGCGCTGGATTTGGAGGTGGCAACCGGGATTGGCGACGGCGACGCAGTCGGCTTTTGTGGAGAGGATTTTTTCCACTTTGCGGCGGCCGAGTCGTTCGGCTTCTTCGGGATGTGTGATGCTGTAAATGCCGGCGCTGCCGCAGCAGAGGGAGGCCTCGGGCAGGTTGACCAGGTTGCCATCGAGGAGGGATTGCAAGAGCGCGCGGGGTTGGGCCGAAACTTTCTGCCCGTGGCAAAGATGGCAGGAGTCGTGGTAGGTCGTGCGCTCGGGTTGCGTTGCGGCAGGCGGCTTGAAGCCGATTTCAACGAGCCATTCATGGACATCGCGAATTTTTGAATCCCAGAGTTCGGCCTTTTTTTGCAAATCCGAACTCTCGGGAAACAGACCGCTGAAGTGTCGCAGGTGGCTGCCGCATCCGCCGGCATTGCTGATGATGGCATCGACTTGTTCGAGAGGGAAAAGATCCATCAAGCGGCAGGCTATACGCCGGGCGGATTCCAAGTCGCCATTGTGGGCATGGAGCGAACCGCAACAGCCCTGCTCGCGAGGCGTGATGACTTCGCAACCCGCTGCCAGCAACACATCGACCGTGTCGCGGTTTATGTCGGCAAATGCTATGTCCTGAATGCAGCCAGTCAGCATCCCGACCTTGCGGCGAGGAGTGGTTGGCGATTCCTTGGGTTCGATCAGCTGATCGGAGAATTTCTGCGAGATGCGCGGGGTTTGTGGTTCCAATGCGGCGAGCTTCGGATGCAGCAGGCCAAGCAGGCCGGTTTTGCGGAAGAGAACATCGAGTCGTGTGACCTGTGAGAATCTGATCAGGCGGGCGACCAGGTGGAGTTGCCAAGGATGGGAGAAAATCTGCCGCAGTGTGAGCCAGCGCCAGAATTTGCGCTCCGGGTGGTCGAGGGCGCCGGATGCTTCGACATCGGCGCGGGCGGCTTCAAACATCGGGCCGTATTCGACTCCGGCGGGACAGGCGCTGACGCAGGCAAGACAACCGAGGCACTGATACATTTCGTCCCCGAAGTCTTGAGCCAGCGGCAATTCCCCGCTGTGCACCGCACGGATGAGCGAAATTCTCCCGCGCGGGCTGTGGCGCTCCATGCCTGTCTCCATGTAGGTCGGGCAGGTCGAAAGGCAGAGCCCGCAATGCATGCACTGCTGGAGCAGGTCGCCATCGAGTTGTTTGAGATGGGCTGACATTATTTCGCGGGAGAAAAAATTTTCCCGGGGTTGAGGATTCCCTGCGGGTCCATCGCCTGCTTGAGGGTTTGATGCAGGGCGATGCTGGAATCGCTGAACTGAAGTTTCATTTCGGCTTTCTTCGCCAAACCCACACCGTGCTCGCCAGTGATGGTTCCGCCGAGTTCCACCGCCTTGGCAAAAATCTCGTGCATGGCGGCATGGACGCGTTTGATTTCCTCCTCGTTGCGCTCATCGGTGAGGATGGTCGGGTGGAGGTTGCCATCACCCATATGGCCGAAATTCGCGATGACCAGATTGTGGCGGTGGGCGATGTCCTCGACCGAGCGCACCATCACGGCCAAAGCGCTGCGCGGCACGGTGACATCTTCGAGAACGGTGGTTGGTTTAATCCGCGCCAAGGCCGAGAAGGCCGAGCGGCGCGCGGTTGCAAGGCGGACAGCCTCCTGCTCATCAGCGGCTGCGACCACATTGAGCGCAGCATGGCGCCGGGCGATCTCCGACATTAGGCGCGCCTCCTCATCGACCACCGAAGCGGGGCCGTCAGTTTCCATGAGCAGCAAGGCTCCGGCATCCGTCGGCAGGCCGATGCGGGCGAAATCCTCCACACAACGCATGGTGGTTTGGTCGAGAAACTCCAGCGTGCAGGGAATAATCTTCGCCGCGATGATATCAGTCACCGTTTCCGCCGCGTCCTCAATGCGGTTGAACGAGGCGAGCAGCGTGCGGCGAGCAGCGGGTTTCGGGATCAGGCGCAACAGAACCTTGGTAATGATGCCCAGAGTGCCTTCCGATCCGATGAACAGATCCTTCAGCGAATAGCCCGCGACATCCTTCACGCACTTGTTGCCCATCCAGACGACTTCGCCGCTTGCCAGCACGACTTCCAGACCCATGACATAGTTACGCGTCACCCCGTATTTCAAACCACGCAGGCCGCCTGAGTTGTTGGCGATATTTCCGCCGATGGTCGAAATTTTTAAAGAACTGGGATCCGGCGGATAAAAAAGGCCAGCCGCCTCGGCTGCATCGGCGATC
>JBILWM010000084.1:0-11217 GCA_044369905.1 Terrimicrobiaceae bacterium
TAATTTTAGGCACTACAAATGAAAGTTGAAAAACACGATCATTGATAATAAACAGCTTACAAAACCTCTGATCGCGAAATTGCCAAATTGGCGCTATTTTTTTGAGATTCTTGCGAAACTTGGGTTAAAAACCTCTGTGTTCTCCGTGTTCTCTGTGGTCAATTCCTCGCAGGAAACCCTCCGCATCAACCCCCGTGCGGAACCGCAGAGCGTTCGCGGTTCAACCACACGCGGGCGACACCCTTCATGCGGGTGAGAATATAATACACCGTCTGGCTGCGCTGGCGGACAAGTTCCGCACCGACAATTTTCGGCACAAAGTCCGCCGGCACCTCCATGATCTCCTCGGGGGTCAGGCCATCCAGCCCCTTGCAAAGAATCGCCGTCATGGCCTTCGTGAGCGTCTGCACCTGCGGGCCAAGCGTGATCCGGAAGGCGCAGTTGCGCTGTGGCGTGACTTTTAAAAACACGCCGACCGTGTCGGTGCATTCCTCGTCCTTGCGGATGTCTTCCAGATCGAAGGTCTCCCCGTCGCGCGGACCTTGTTTCATGGCGGCGGCTGCATACGAGATGAGTGACTCGCGCTTTTCGGCATCCGGCAAGGACTCGAAGAGCGCGATGATTTGATTGAGCTTACCGGGATACACAGCGTTCCCTAGCCTCTCTCGATCGGAGCCCCAACGCGGTTGCCCCACTCGGTCCAAGATCCATCGTAGTTGCGGACATTTTTGTAGCCGAGGAGGTAGGTGAGAACGAACCAAGTGTGGCTCGAACGCTCGCCGATTCGGCAGTAGGCCACGACATCCTGCCCCGGCTGGAGCCCTGCCTCGTCCTCGTAAATCTGACGGAGTTCGTTCACGCCTTTGAAAGTGGAGTCATCCTTCACAGCCATCTTCCAAGGAACACTGGCCGCGCCGGGGATGTGACCGCCGCGCAGAACGCCTTCCTGAGGATACTCCGGCATGTGAGTGACCTCACCGCGAAATTCCGCCGGCGACCGCACATCGATGAGCGCCATGCCTGCACGGCTCTGGGCGAGGGCCTGATCGTAAAACGCGCGGATCTCCGCATCGCAGCGGGTTTCGAGTGGCGTGTAGTGGCCATGCGCGAAATGCGGCACAGCGCGCGTGAGATGCCGTCCCTCGGCGACCCACTTGTCGCGCCCACCGTCCATGATTTTCACCTTCGTGTGACCAAACAACCGGAAGACCCAAAGCGCGTAGCAGGCCCACCAGTTCGACTTGTCACCGTAGAAAATGACCGTCGTGTCGTTCGAAATGCCATTGCGTTCGCACAACGCCGAGAATTGCTGCGGAGTGATGTAGTCGCGGATCGTCTGGTCCTGCAAATCCGAGCGCCAGTCGATATGCACCGCGCCCTGAATGTGGCCGGTATCGTAGAGCAGGATGTCCTCGTTGCTTTCGACAATTCTGACATGTGGATCCGCAAGGTGTCCTTCAACCCACTCGGTGGTGACGAGGGCCTCGGGATGCGCGTAGTTTTTATCGCTCATATACGGTCAAAATAAAGATTCGCCGCCGCTGTGCAAGCCAGACGGGAGCCAATCTCGAAAAAGGCAGCGCACGAAGGCACGATCTGAACGGGCAGTAGCCGTCTTTCGCATTGGCGATTTCAGACGCGATCTGCTTAAGTCTCGCCCCGATCAAATGGTTTATTTTGTCCTCCACAATGACGCACAGGAAGGCCCATACGAGACAGCGGATGTGAAACGCCTGCTTCGCGAGGGCCGCTACGCCCCCGAGAATCTGTGCTGGCGCGAAGGCTGGGAGGACTGGCGCCCGCTCTCATCCGTGGTCGGACTGGTGGCAAAATCCACCGACGCTGGCGATGACGCCCAGCCCGCCGAAAACCAGCCCGCCTCTTACGAACCCGAAATTCCCGCACCGCCGGTTCCTTGGCAACAAGAACGGACCGGGCGTGTCGAGAAACGGGTCGTGCTGTTAGTGGTCCTTGTTTTGTTGTTGGGAGCGGTTTCCATCGTTCTCGGACTGCTCTTGGTCGATTCGCAATCCCACATCCAGCGGCAGGAGGAACCAGCCGTGTCACGCGCCGAACTCGAACGCGGGCTACTCGAGGCAAGCGTGACCCTGCGAGGCCCACAAGCGGCGGATGAAATCCGAACATGGGTGACCTACGAAGACGCCACGACAAACCGCCCCGTCGCGGTCTCCCGTGCGAACATTCTCATCTATCCCGAGGCAATGGTCGCCGATGTCTTAAGCACTCCGGCAGTCGGCGGCGCCTCCGAAATGATGTTGCGCCTCCAATCCTCGCTGCCGCCACCCTGGCGCGAAACCATTACCGATTCAAACGGCGTCGCCTCTGTGAGTGGCATCCAGCCCGGCAAATACATCATCATCGTCTTCGCCCAAAAAACCGGCCAAGCCGAACCCGAAAACTACTTCTGGGTCGCCAGCCGCGAACTCGACGAGCACCCCTCCCAGTCCCTCATCTTCTCCGAAAAAAACGCCACCACACCCAAAAGCGTCGATTTCATCATCATAAAATAGCCCCCCCTCACCGCGCCTTGCTGTCGAAAGCATCCCGCAGGGCGTCGCCGAGGAAGTTCAACGCGAGGAGCGTGAGAGCCATCGAGGCCGCTGGGAAAACAAGGAGCCACCAGAAACTGCGGACAGGATTGATCGCGCCTGCCCCATCAGCCAGGAGCGAACCCCAACTTGCCTGCGGCGCCTGGATTCCAAGCCCCAGAAAACTCAGGAACGACTCATCGATAATCACCGCCGGAATCGTGAGGGTGAGGTAAACTAGGATGATGCCGGCAAGATTCGGCAGCAGGTGACGACTGAGGATTTTGACATGCGACTGCCCGAGCGCGCGGGCTGCTGTGACGAACTGGCGTTCCTTGAGCGAGAGCACCTGGCCGCGCACGATGCGGGCCATTGTGAGCCACTCGATGAAACCCAGCGTGAGGATCAAAATCGCAATGCGGGACGACTCCACAAGCCACTCGAGGCCCTCGCGGTTCGCCCACTCTTGAAGCCCGGCATTGAAGGCATTGATCGCGATCAAAATGAAAATCAGCCGCGGCACCGAGTAGAGGATGTCCACGAAGCGCATCATGAGCGCATCGGTGCGGCCACCGGCATAACCCGCAACCAGCCCCCAGGCGGTGCCAATGAAAAGACTCACCACTGCGCCGCACAGGCCGACCAGAAGAGAGATACGGCCACCGGTCAGAACACGGTAGAGCAAGTCGCGGCCATTCAAATCCGTGCCGAAGGGATGATCCCACGAGGGCGGCGCGTATTGGTTCGGACCGGGTTCGCCGAGAGCGGATGGCATGAAAAATGGCCCGGCGACACAGGCGAGAACCATGAATGCCAGAAACACCGCCGAGAGCACGGCGGCGGGATTTTTTCGGACTCGCTGAAAGACGCGCGGATCAAGCATGGGATTTGATTCGCGGGTCGAGAAACCCGTAGGCCAGATCGACGAGGAGATTGAAAAAAACCAGCATCGCGCAATAGACGATCACCATCCCGCCAAGGAGGAATCCATCGCGATTCAGGATGGAGTGCACAAAAAATCCGCCCGCGCCGGGGATATTGAAAACGGTTTCGACGACGATGGATCCCGTGAGCAGGTGCGCAGCCAGCGGCCCCAGATACGAAACCACGGGCAGGATCGCGATGCGCAACGCGTGGCGATAGACGACGGTGGATTCCTTCAGGCCCTTCGCTCGTGCCGTCCGCACAAAATCCATCTGCAGCGTCTCCACCATGCTCCCGCGCATGAGACGCGCGATCACCGCCGCCGCTGGAGCAGCCAGCGTGAGCGCGGGAAGAATCAAATGCGAAAAACCACCCCAGCCCCCTGCCGGCAACCAGCCGAGCGTGAGGGCGAACACAAGAATCAAAAGCGGGCCGATGATGTAAGACGGCAACGAAATCGCCGCCAGCGCCAGAAACACAGCTCCGAAGTCCCGCCAAGTCTGGCGATGCATCGCCGCCAGCGTTCCAAGCCAAACCCCAGCGAAGGTAGCGAGCAAAAAGGCCGCTCCCCCGAGCGCCAGCGTGACCGGCAATGTCTGCGCGAGGATTTCATTCACCGAGCGGTTGCGATACTTCGTGGAAAGCCGCAAATCCCCGCGCAACAAATCGCCAATGTAGCCCGTGTATTGCTGCCACAGCGAACCATCGAGTTTGTATTTCGCCAAAAGTTGCTTCTCGATCGCCTCCGGAATCTTCCTCTCCCCGTCAAAAGGCCCGCCCGGCGACGCCCGGATCAAAAGGAAAGTGATCGACACAACGCAGAACAAAACCACAAGCAACGAAACAAGGCGTTTTAATAGGACAGCAAGCATAGTGCGCCGACTCAAAAAAAGATCCTTGAGCCAGATCCGCAAGTCCTACCGCAACGAACCGCAAAACACCACCACCCACTGCACCCACTGCCTCACAGTCTCCAAAAGCGGCGAACCAAAAATTTGGACGATCGTCCAAATTTTTGGTTCGGCGACAATGCGCCCGCTCTGGTTTTTCATGCCGATGTGGTCCGATCTGTGCGACGGGAATTGGTTTGAGCAGTATCCCGGAACCTCATAGATTGCCTGCGTGCACCCCGGGTGCCCTTCTCCCGTCCTTTGCGACGGTGCAGGGTCCGGGGTTTCTTTTTTCAGGCTTTGCCTCAACCCCGCAAAGCCTGCCTGACGGCGGCGATGATGCGGTCTTGGTCTTCTTCGGTCAGATAGGGATTGAGCGGAAGGCTGAGGACTTCGCGGGAGGCGGATTCGGCTGCGGGGAAGTCTCCGTATTTGTAGCCTAGCGGAGCGAAGACTGGTTGCTCGTGGAGGCACTTCGGGTAGTAAACGGCGGTGGGGATTCCGAGCGTTTTGAGCTTCTCGGCGAGGGCGTCGCGGTCTGGCACGCGGATTGTGTATTGGGCGTAAACATGGGTGTTCCCGTCACGGATGGCGGGTGTCGCACAGACATCGCGGAGTTTTTCGGAGTAGCGGGCGCCAATGCGGTTGCGGGCCTCGACCTCGGCGGCAAAGCCGGGCCACTTGGCGAGCATGATGGCGGCCTGCAGCGTGTCGAAACGACCGTTCATTCCAACGAGGTCGTGGTAGTGGCGGCGGATGCCACCGTGCGTGCGGATGGCTTTCATTTTCACAGCGAGGTCGTCGTCGTTTGTAAACAGCGCACCGCCCTCGCCGTAACATCCGAGCGGCTTGGCGGGGTAGAAGCTCGTGCTGGCGATTTGAGTAACATTGCAGCTTTTCACTCCGTGTCGCATGGCTCCGAAACTCTGCGCGGCATCTTCGATGACGGTGATGCCATGCTTCGATGCGATGGCATTGATGGCATCGTAGTCCGGCATCTGGCCGAAGAGGCTCACGGGCAAAAGCGCTTTCGTGGCGGGAGTGATGGCCGCCTCGATTTGCTCAACGGCGATATTGAAATCCAAGGGATCAATGTCCACGAACACAGGCTTTGCGCCGACCTGCGCAATCACCTCCGCCGTGCTGATCCAAGTGAAGGGAACTGTGATGACTTCATCGCCCGGCCCGATCTCCAGCGCGCGCAGGGCTATTTCCAGACTATCCGTGCCGCTGGCCACCGTGATGGCATGACGACAGCCCACATAATCGGCGAGGGCGTTTTCAAGCGCCTCGACCTCGGGTCCCATAATGAAGCGCCCGTGCTCAAGAACACGGTCGATCGCTTCGTGGATGGCGGGCTTGAATTTGAGATACTGGGTCTTGAGATCGATGAAATCCATGGCTCCGTTTACCACCAATCACGCGGGGAGCAAATACGCCAATGATGATGCGTCGTGTGTTCAACGCCGGTCGAGGAGAATTCCCGCATAGGCGGCGTCTGCTATCGAGCAGGCATAGATGCGGAGCGTTATCCCGCCGCGATGATTGCGTCCGGATTGTAGTCCACCTACTCCAGCGGTTGCAAAACTCCATTCCAAGGGAATCCCCCGTCGCGCTGGTTCGTAAATCCGAGGGTCGTTGTATCTCCGACAAAACCGCTTCGGCCCAATTCCTCAACCCCGTTTGTTTGACCGAAGTGTCTTGAAAGACTAATTTTCTGATATGTCCACTCAACAGCTTGCGGTCGAAGCCATGGCGCTGCCGATTTCCGAACGAGTGTCTCTTGCCCAAGCCCTCTGGCAGAGCATCGATGCGGGTCTGGAGGCATCAAAGGATCGTGAGGCTTTGGCGGAGGCTATTCGGCGTGACGAGGAGCTTTCATCCGGTGTGGTGCAGGGTCGCCCCCACGAAGAGGTGATGCGGGCTGCGCGATGTGCTGTCGGATGCGCCTGATTTATCACCCCGGTGCCGAAGCGGAACTGATCGAGTCCGCTCGGTTTTACGAGCAGCAGGTTCCCTCGCTTGGTGGACAGTTTCTCGATGCGGCGGAGCTCTCCGTGGGTGCGATTTTGGATGCTCCGGAACGTTGGAGCATCATTGAGGCTGGGGTGCGGCGATATCTGATGCCGCGTTTCCCATTTGCGGTATACTACCGCATCTGGCCGGATCACCTTCGCATTCTGGCTTTCAAACATCACAGCCGCGATCCGGACTATTGGCGTCACCGGCTTTCGGAGTAGGTCGCGGCAGGGAGAACTTTTCTTGGGAGCCGATGGATGAAAGTTTCATTATCGGCGTGATGAAAAAACTGTGTAAAAAACAGGCTTCAAAGTCATGAAATCTGTTGCCAGTAAAACCTGCGTTAAGGGGCAAAAACTGGCAGTTTCTGGCAATTTCGGACGATTCGAATCGCGCTCGCGATTCGCCGCGTAACCTCTTGATTAAGAGGTGGTGGGCAGAACTGGATTCGAACCAGTGAAGGCGTAAGCCAGCGGATTTACAGTCCGCCCCGTTTGGCCACTTCGGTATCTACCCTTTTTTCCTGCGGTTGGCTTACCTTGTGGGCGAGGCCTGATCGCGAGGGGTGAGAACAATGGATTTAATTGTGATTTTGGGCAAGGGAAAATCGTTGCTGTTTGTGGGTGCCTTGCTGATTTCTTCGAGAGTGTCGAGGCCTTCGAGGACGGTGCCGAAGACGGTGTATTGGCCGTTGAGCTTGGGCAGGGGCTGGAGGCAGACATAGAATTGGCTGCCGTTGGAATTTTTTGCGGGGTTGATTTTGTCGGGAAGGCGGGCCATGGCGATGGCGCCTTTTTCGTGTTTGAGGCGGATTTCGGCGGGGAGTGTGTAGCCGGGTCCTCCGGTGCCGGTGGTGTCGGTTTGTCCACGGCGGCTGGCGGGGTCGCCGGTTTGGATGAACGAGCCGGGGAAGACGCGGAAGAAGCGTTGGCCGTTGTAGAATTTTTTTGTGATGAGATTTTTGAAATTCTCGACGGTGTAGGGCGCGGAGTCGTCGTAGAGGCCAATGGTCACTTGGCGCGGCTGCTTTTCCTTGGGGAATTGGATTTGGAGGACGGCGACATCCGGGCCGAGTGTGGCGGCGCGGACGGTGGTGGCGCAGAGGAGCGCGGCGAGCGTGAGGGCGATGAAGGATTTCATAGGATCGGGAATGCGCGGCGTTCGACTTCGCCGAGCGGGCGGCCTTGCTCATCGCTGACGCCAAAGCGCTCGAGATCTTCGAACTGGCGGTTGAGATAACCGAGGGCGGCAGTTTGTGCGATGTCAAAATGCAGCGCGGCGCTGGTGAGGTGTCCGGCGACGATCTCGGGCTGGCCAACGGGATGAAGGCGGACGGGTAGGGAGAGGTTGGCGGGCAGAGTGCCGACGAAGCCGTGGAGGCGCTTGTTCACTCGGCCAACACTCTTGAGGCGGGAAACGGTTTCCTGGCCGACATAGCAGCCCTTGTCGAAATCGACGGCAGTGTCTTCGAGGCGGGCTTCCTGCGGCAGGGTGTCTTCGGTGATTTCGAGGCCCCATGCAGGTTGGCCGTGGATAATCCGGAGAAGGGCGAGTTGTGCGGGCGTGGCGGCGGTGAGGTCGGAGGGTTTTTCAACTGTGTCGAAACCGGGCAGGCCTGTGCGGTTGATGCGGAGGGCTCCGGCGGGCGGCTCGATTCCGAAGATGTGGTGGAGCGGAGATGGCACGGACACCGGCTCGAGGAGGGCGTCATCCGCTATAAGATAGCGCTCAAGGCGTGCATGGACGGCTTCGGCGAGGGATTCGTCGCATTCGACGAGGAGATGGTCGCCGTCGCGCCAGATTTGCACGAGGGCGCAGAGTTTTCCTTTTGCCGTGAGGAGGCAGGCGGGGCGTGCGATGAGAGGCTTGAGGCGCGTGATGTCGATGCTCACTTGCCCGTTCAGGTAGCGCGTGGCGTCGGGGCCGCTGAGTTGGAAGCGGGCGCGGCCATGGACTTCGAAAAAACCTGACGCGGGCGAGGGGGTCATTTTTTCCGGCGGAGGAGTCCCCAGAGGTTTTTGAGTCCGGCGGGTTCGTGGGTGGCTTCTTCTGCTTGAGCGGAGGTGCTTGGCGCGGGCGTTTCGGGGAGCGTGTGGCCCTGGCCGGGAAAATCGTAGAAGCGGGAAATGACGGAGAAATCCTCGTCGCCCCAGCCGCGTTGGAGGCCCGCCATGGCGATGCCTGCGAAGGAGCCGGCTGCGGGGAGTTCGATGTCTTTTTCCTCGGCCATCGCGAGGCCGATCTGGACATCCTTGAACATGTTTTTGAGAGAGAAGCGTGGGTCGAAGTCGGCTCCCAGCATGCAGGGGAGTTTGAGGTCGATCACGCCGGAGCGGGCCGCGTTGTTTTCCAGGGCGAGGGGGAGTTTGTGGAGTTCCACGCCGTATCGATCGAGCAGGGCCAGGGCCTCGGTGAGGGAGGCGACGGCGTTTGCGGAGATGAGGTTGGTGGCGACTTTAACGACCGAAGCTTGGCCGATTTCTCCGATTTCCAGAATCTGCTTCGAAGAGGCTTCGAGCTGCGGACGCACACGCTCGAGGGCCTGCGGGTCGCCGCCGATGTAGTAAACAAGCTGACCTGCGGCGGCGGCGTCTCGACTGCCGGTGAAGGGGGCATCGAGAAAGGTGGCGTGTTTTTCCGCAACGATCTCTGCGGCGGTGAGGGTGTCGGCGGGGGAAACCGTGGCGTGGTTCAGAATGACATGCTCGGCGGTAAGGGCCGGAAGCATGGCGCGTAGCACAGAGTGCAGAGCTTCGCCGTTTGAGACGAAGATCTGGATGTGCCGGGCGGCCTCGGCGATCTCAGCTGGGGAGCTCAGGAAGTTCGGCTCCGGCCGCACGGTGCGGTTCCAGAGCCAGACTTGATGCCCTGCGCGCCGCAGACAGGCTGCGACCCGGCTTCCGATGATGCCGAGTCCGATGACGCCTGCTGCGGGTTTTCCCGGTATCTGCTCCATGCGGGCTTTAGCTGGCCGCAGGCAGGAAGGTCTCGATCTTGGCGGATTCCTTAAGCTTGTTCAGCACGGTCTGCACGGCTTCACGCTGGTTGTTGGATTTAAGGTAGGAGACGACCTGTTCCTTGACTTGATCGAATGGCACGGTGCCGGCGGCTTTTTTGTCGGTGACCTTGATGACATGCCAGCCGAACTGGGTTTTCACGGGCTTGCTGATATCGCCGACTTTCTGTGCAAATGCAGCCTCTGCGAATTCGGGAACCATGCGGTCTTTCGGGAAAAATCCGAGATCACCACCGGACTCGGAGGCTCCGGGTTCTTCGGAGAGTTCCTTGGCGAGCTTGGTGAAGTCCTCGCCGGCAGCGGCGCGCTCGGCGGCTTTTGCGGCGGCTTCTTCCTTCTGCTTTACGACATCCGCCGGGGCGTCCGGATCGACCATGAAGAGAATGTGGCTGGCTTTGACGGTTTCGGGTTGTTCGAATTCCTTGATGTTGGATTCGTAGAAGGTCTTGGCTTGCTCGTTGGTGACATCCGGGGTTTTCACCTGGGATTTCATCCAACGGCTTTGTTGCAGGCCGGTGCGGATGTTTTCCTTGAGCTTATCGGGAGTCATGCCGACTTGGGCGATCTGCTCTTGGAAGGCCTTGTCATCGGGGAACTGGCCTTTGATTTTGGCGAGTTCGGCATCGACATCGGCATCGCTGACTTTCTCAGTGGAGGCTGCCTCGGCCACCAACTTGTCCATGATCAAATCCTGGAGGAGCTGAGTGTAACCGCCGAGTTGTTGCTGGGCATTGAGATCCTCGACCTTCGCTCCGGAAGCTTGGAGGGCGGCGTTGAAGAGCTCCTGGAGCTGTTGCTTGGTGATGTTCTGACCATTCACTGTGGCAACGACCTCGGGCAGTTCGATGGGTTTGTTATTTGCAGGAGCAGGTGCTGAGGCGTCGGTGGAGACCGATGCGTCCACGCCGGCTTCCTTGAGTTTTTCGACGACAGCCTGCGCGGCGGGGTCGGCGGCTGGTGTGGATTCGGCCTGTGGTTTCGACTCGGCGGGAGCTGGAGGTTTGCAAGCGGGGAGGGCCAAGAGGCCGACTGCCAAAAAAGGGATGATCGTGGCTTTGGTGGATTTTGAGAGTGTCATTTGTAAAGTAAGGAGACTTCTCATCGCACGGACGGGAGGTGATTGCGAGTGGAATTTGGCGCGCAGAGGCTCGCTGGCGGGAGAGTGCATGAGGTTTTAGCGTTGAGCAATGCGGCGGCATGCTCCATGTTTTCAGTTGAAATGAAGATCATCACCCTCTCGTTTGTGCTCTTGTGTGCATCATTAGTTGCCGCTTTCAGCCAGTCTCCGCTTGCTCCTCTGCCGCCTGACGGATTTGTCACCCTCGCGCAGATCGTGAATGATTTTGCGAACTCGGAAACCCAAGCGCTTCAGAAATACAACGGCATGCGCATTTGCGTTTACGGCCGTGTGGGGCAAGTAACCCAGTCCGATGATGAGGAGGGTGATCCTCTCACCGCCTACATGCAGTTGCCGAACCGCACAACGCCCGATGTGAAGGCAGTCTTCTCCGCGGATTTCATTCCCTCTTCCGTGGTCACAGTGGCGAATGACGACACGAAAGCCACGGTTTACCATGCCGACTGGAATGGAAACCTCTCGAATGCCACCTCCTTTATCGTCGAAGGCGAAAATGTCGCGGTGCGCGGGACCTTCGACAATTTTGTCGCAGGGGACATTATTTTGAAAAACAGCTTCAAGCTCAGCCCAGAGGCATTGCAAAAGAAGCTCGCCGAGCACGGCCTTACGGATCAGTAATTTGAGCGACTTCGTTTATCCAAAAAATTACGATGTCATCGTCATCGGTGCCGGTCACGCCGG
>JBILWM010000170.1:0-3132 GCA_044369905.1 Terrimicrobiaceae bacterium
CCGAATCGGAAGTCGCCACCTACGCGGAGAATGTCACGCTCGAAGCCTGCACCTTTCTCGAGAGCGGAAAGTTCATGTGGGACTACGGGATGCTGTGGCAGATCATGGTCTGGCCGGAGGAATATTCACCGGCGGAGCAAGCGATGGCGAAACGCTATTTTCTCAATGATTTCGTTCGCGATGGAGTGCGCATGGAGGATGGCGACGACCGAGTCTTTCTCGACAACGCGGCCACGACCATTCCCGTCAGCGCCGCCGGCACGCCGCATCACTCGGTTTGTTTTTACGGCGGTGACCTGCCGCGCAACATCGTGCGCGGGCTCCAATACTTCGTCGTGGAATCGACACCCGAATTCATTCGCGTGAGTGAAGAATTCCAAGGCGCGCCCGTCCGCTTCGATGGCGCCTCCGGAAAGGGCGTGAGCCTGATGCATAATCTCTTCGCGACCTTCATGGCACTCTATGCACCCACGGGACAGGGACCCGGCAAGGGATGCTTCGATCTTGTCTGCTGCCGCAATGTCCGCGTGAGCGGTTGCAAGATCAGCGCGCTTGGTGACATCATGCGCAGCCGCGACATCGTCTTTGCCCAGAACCACATTCTCGGGTCGCGCATGGGCGCCTTCTTTCTCGCCGAGCATTGCAAGAACTCGACCATCACCGGCAATCTCATCGATGGCAGCAACGGCTCGCGTGTCATCAGCGTCGAGCGCTCCAACGAGGATGTCACCATCGTCGGCAACACCTTCCGCAACGGTGGCCGCGGCTCGTGGATCAATCAGCCGAAGAACTTGATCCTGCAGGGAAATATCTTCACCGACAACACCACCAAGGGAAGACCCGGCCCGTGGACCGGTCGGCGCACCTACCGCACCGGCGATTGGGAGTCGTATCCGGAAATCTATTTCTCGGTCTGGGAAAAGGATGCTGCATACGGCCCCGTGCTGATGCGCGATAACATTTTCAACACCGGCCCCGAGGCCAAGGCGGCGATGCAGTTCGAACGCGGTGCGCGCGATGTGATCGTCGAGGGGAATCTCTTCTGTGGAACAATCGGCGCGATCCTCGTGGATGAACCCAATCCCGGTGTGAGTGTCGGCAACAACCCTGGCCACACACTCCACCGCGTCCAACCCGGCGCGCGCTTCGTGAACGACTGATCCCTTTCCACCATGCCTACCCGACCCACACTCCATCTCATCTGCCAGGCTCACCTCGATCCCGTCTGGCTCTGGCCGACACGCGATGGCGCAGCCGAAGCACTGACCACGATCGACAGCGCGGTCAACCGCATGCGCGAAAATCCGCGCATGAAGTTCACTCGTTCCTCGGCGCAGGTTTACCGTTGGATTGAGGAAAGCGATCCCCGGCTCTTTGCGGAGATCCATCGCCTTGTGAAGGCTGGTCGTTGGGAGACGATCGGCGGATGGATCGAGCAACCCGATTGCAACTTGCCCTCCACCGAGAGCATCTGCCGCCACTCGCTCTATGGCGGAAATTATTTCACCTCACGCTTCGGTGAGGCCGGTCGCGTTCGCGCGGGTTACAATGTCGATTCCTTCGGGCACGCCGGTGGTTTTCCACAGCTTCTCAAGCAGTCTGGCTTTGATGCCTATGTCTTTATGCGACCTCAAAAACACGAGGCGCCCGATGTGCCGGATCTTTTCTGGTGGGGCTCAGCGGATGGCTCGCGCGTCATCTGTCAACGCGTGCCGGGCGAGTATTCGCAAAAGCCCTCGACCACGGCAGACCAGTTGGAGAAAATTATCCGCGAGCACTGGCAGCGGCATTTCTCACCCGGCTTCGATCATGGGATTTTCTGGCTCGGCATCGGCAATCACGGCGGCGGGCCGACCAAGGAACATCTCGCCCGCATCGCCGAGTTGCAAAAGGACCCGACGCTGCCCGTTCTCAAGTTCAGCACCGTGCGCGAATATCTGGCGGAAGTCCTCGCATCGCCCGCTGCCAAAAATCTCCCGCTTCACGAAGGCGAACTCCAGCACCACGCGCGCGGATGCTACGCCGCATGGGGCGACATCAAGCAGCTCAACCGCAACGCCGAACGCCGTCTCGTCGCGGCGGAGACTGCAAGTCAATGCGCCGACATCGACAAGTCGCTTGAGCCCGCGTGGTGGTCGCTTCTCTTCAACCAATTCCACGACATCCTCGCCGGAACCTGCACGATCCAGACTTCGGCCGAGACACGCAACCGCTTCGGCGCGGCGATCGATGCCGCCGATGACACCCTGCGGCATGCCGTCCATCGCATGGCCCGCCGCATCAACACGAGTCACCTCGGCGGCAACACGCTCTTTGCCTTCAATCCGCTCCCATGGGCCCGCGAAGTAGAAGTAACGCTGGATACTTTCACCCAGCCGCACGGACGCGAAAAAATCACCCATCTTGTTTCCACCGACGGCCGACGCATTCCGATCCAGTGGCTCGCCGCCGATTCCAACTTCGGCCCGCATCTCATGCCATGGGGCAAACTCTGCGCGCGCCTTCCACTGCCGGCTTCGGGCTACAGCACCTTCCATATCGGACTCGAACCAGTCGCCGCCGCACCGAAAAAAATCAAGGCATTGCCCGCACCGAAAAACCCCGTGCGCCTCGTCGTCCTCCCCGATCACAGCGACACCTGGGCCCATGGCGTGAAGTCATTTTACGGAAAAGCGAACGCTATTCCACTCGGCCGTGGCAAGGTCATCGAGCAAGGGCCGTGGACCACGATCGTCCGCCACAGCGCCGTATGGAATCGTTCATCGGTCCAGCTCGATGTCGTCGCGCGCGCCAACGAGCCGGCACTGGAACTGCGACTGCGCATCAACTGGCAGGAACCCCGCAGCATCCTGCGCCTCGAGTGGCCCACCGGCATCAAGGAGGGCGAATGGGTCAGCCAAACGATCGGTGGACGCAGCACCCGCAAGGCCGATGGCGATGAGCAGCCCGCCCAGAACTGGACCGCCTTTGCAAAGGGCAAGCGCGCCGCCGTTCTCGTGAATGACGGCTCCGGCAGCGTCTCGGCACGCAAGGATGTCATCTCCACGATCGTGGCCCGCTCGACGCCTTACGCCGAGCATGATCCGATGCCCTATCCCGATCTTCCGGAAACCCCATACACCGATCAAGGTT
>JBILWM010000171.1:0-3107 GCA_044369905.1 Terrimicrobiaceae bacterium
TCGTCCAGCAGAGCTTGGAGTTTCTCCGCTTTCAAAGCGCGCAGGGTGAGGATGCCCATCGGTGTGCCGAGGATTTTCTCAAACGGCATGCGGTAAAGCTCCACAAGCTGGAATTCAAAATCTGGGATGTGTTTTTTGATGTCCTCCCCTGCCCCTTCGGGGATGTCAATGAGGTCGGCGAAGCGGGTGGAGCTTTTCCACGGTTTGTTGTCCTGCGCAAGGACGAGCGGCAGGATGGGTGGGAGTTTTGTGGCGCCGGGATTGGTGCGTAGGTAATCGTTCCAGATGCGAACCATGTAGGTCAGCAGGCGAAGGCCAATGAGCGGGTCTTCCTGATTTTGATGCTCGAAGAGGATGTAGAGAAAGGCGGGCAGACCGTCGATTTTTGCAGTGAAGAGGAGGTCACTCGAGCTCGCGGCGAATTCGGGGTCGATGAAACTGCCGCTCAAAAGCGTCAGCGACTTCCAATCGATGCGACGGGCGAGTTTGCGCGGGAGATGAGCTTCCAGAAAGGCCCGCGCATTGTCGGGGTCCGAGAAGGTCGATTTGACCAGCTTGTCGTGGGGTTGGTGGATCGTGGCCTTTCGAGAGGGCATGACGGCAGGATTCGGCAAAGAGAGGAATGGAATCAACGGGAGGAATGTAACGATTTTGGCAAATTGGGGAGCGCGGCGTGGTAGCGCGATTCGTATCTTGGGAGGGTTCATCGTCCTCGCATGACCCAATTTTCAGCCGCGCAGCGGCGTGAGGGCGTCGAGGAGGTGGCGGCGTGGTGGCGGAGCTTTCCAGTCTTGGGTCAAGCCAACCGAAGCGGCGGGCGTGATGCGATGGCGGCGTTGCCGCGCAAATGGGTCAGCGACGGCGCGCAGACCCTACCTTAGATGCATGAGCGCAGGGCGCGGGGCCTAGAGCTCTGCCGCGAACGATTCGAGGTCGGCTCTGGTGATAGCGGCGCGGTGCAGGTGCGTGAGTTTTTTGGAATCGGCGATCGACTCGATTTCCTCGCGCAGCCCCTCGGGGACTCGCTCGAAGCGGATCAGCAAGACCTCGAGAATGTCTTTTTGTTGCGCAGCAACCTGACCGCGATGGATTCCCTGCTCCATTCCTTGTTGCATACCCTGCTGCATACCTTCTTCGTGGAGTTGTTCGGCGAGTGTCATGGCGGATTCCTTGAGTTTGGTGGCTTGGATTTCTGTCAATTTATGGCGGAAGGTTTCTTTGTCAATGTCGGCGGCGTTGAGGATGTAGAGCAGCAACGCCCGGAAGAGATCGTCCGGTAACAACGACAGGCGCGCTTCGTCCCAGACTTCCGACCCGAGCAGGAGACGAAGCTGACTGGCTTTGAGCGTGCGAAGGACCATGATGCCAGCATTCGTGCCTTGGATTTGATCAAAGGGAATTTCCGCAAGCTGGATGAGGCGGAAGGTGAAGTCGGGGATGAAGTCGCGAAAGCCCTCGGGGTTTTCGGCGGGCAGGTCGAGGAGGCTGGCGAAGTGTGTGGGGATTTCCCATACCGTGGCGTTCTGCGCGAGCACGACGGGCAGGATGATTGGCAATTTCAGCGCGCCGGGATTCTTGGCGAGAAACTCGCGCCAGATTTCGAGCATGTAGCGAAGCAGGCGCAGCGCGATCCAGGGGTCTTTGTTGTGCTGATGCTCGAAGAGAATGTAAAAGAACGCGGCGCAGCCATCAATCGGCGCGCTGAAGAGGAGGTCGCTCTCGGCTTTTGACATGCCGGAGTCAACGAAACTGCCTGGCAGGTGCTTGAGCTTCGACCACTCGACGCGAGATGCCACAGCAGGTGGCAGATGCTGACGCAGAAACGCTGCGGCGTTGGCCGGGATGCGGAAACCGGCCTGGAAGAGCTTATCGTGCGGTTGGTGAATCGTGGCCTTGCGAGACGGCATGGGGGCAGGATTCGGTAAAGAGAGTCATGGAATCAACGGGAGGAATGTGACGATTTTGGCAAATTGGGGAGCGCGGCGTGATGGGAACGCGCGGCGTGGTGGCGGAGCGGTTCAGTCTTGGGTCAAGCCAACCGAAGCCCCGGGCGGGGCGGAGGAAGCACATCGCAGATGGCCCGCAGGGCGCAGCGAGCATGGGCGCGAGCAAGGCAAAAGTTGACCCTCCAAGTATTTACGCGCTCCGCGCGGTAGCGCGGGCTGTCCCGCATGACCCATTTTTCAGCCGTGATGCGATGGCGGCGTTGCCGCGCAAATGGGTCAGCGACGGCGCGCCGACCCTACCCTAGATGCAAGAGCGCAAGGCGTGGCTTGGTTGTCGATGAGATCGCAACGCCAGTAGCCTTTCATTGAGGGGTTAGTTTTTTAAGGTTTGGACGGAGGCGCGCTCGACGATTTTGAGTGGCATTTCTTTGCGCAGGGCGGGGAGTCGGTCGGCGGATTTGAGTTTTTCCACGAGCATTCGGGCGGCTTCGCGGCCCATCTGGGTTTTGTCCACGGCGACTGTGGTGAGGGGGGGCGTGGCGTAGGCCGATACGAGAATGTTGTCAAAGCCGAAGACCGAGATTTCTTCGGGCACACGGCAACCGGCTTCTTGGAGCGCCTTCATGGCATCGATGGCCATGTGGTCGTTTGTGCAGAAGATGGCACTCGGGCGCTGGCCGCTGGCGAGAATCGCGCGGGCCGCATAGGCGCCGCCGTCCGTCCATGCGTCGCCTTTGAAGACCGGTATTTTGATTTCGGCATCGAGCTGCTCAGCAATCCAGGATTGAAAGCCATCGATGCGTTGTTGGAAGTTCAGGTTGGGCCGTTCACCTGTGATGAGGGCGAAGGAGCGGTGGCCGCGCTCCCAGAGGTATTGCGCCGCCAGGCGTCCGCCCTCGAAGTTGGCGCTGACCACAGCAGGAAGCCCCTCGGGAGCCTCGTCGACGACCACGAGTTTCCGGCAGGCCTTGTAGACATTCTTGAGCCAGCGCTCGTCGGAGGTGCCCAGAACAATCATCCCCTCGACAAAACCATCCTCCTAACTAACAAGTCACATGTTGTTGATTGGGAACAAGGTCGAAGCCGAGGTTTTTTGCCTGCGCGAAGAGATGTTTGAGGCGTCGGGCTTCTTTCTGGGGAGTGGTTTTGAAGGCCAGAGAT
>JBILWM010000192.1:0-3106 GCA_044369905.1 Terrimicrobiaceae bacterium
TGGAAAATCACCTTAGCAAATACTGGTCTCAACACAATGACTGGTGGAAGAATTTTTAGAATTAGAGATCATGTCAAAGGTGAGAGATTTCTCTGCACCTACGGGGATGGTCTAGCAGATATCAATCTTCCAAAACTTCTCGATTTTCATATCCGCCACAAAAAGCTAGCAACAGTCACAGCTGTTAGGCCCACCTCAAGATTTGGCGCGATGGAAATTGATTCTGCAAATCAAGTGAAAAGATTTGCCGAAAAACCCAAAGCAGAACAGTGGATAAATGGAGGCTTCTTCATCTTCGAGCCGAAGGTCTTTGATTACCTCGATGCCGAATGTGTACTTGAGCGAGAGCCGCTAGAAAATATCGCTAAGGATGGCCAACTCATGGCTTATCAACACACTGGATTCTGGCAACCCATGGATACTTATCGCGAAACCCAAGAGTTAAATGAACTGTGGAGCACTTCAAAGGCACCTTGGAAGAATTGGTAACGATTCATGTCTAAGTCGGGAGTAAATCTCCAGAACTTTTCAGGCGTTCGAGTACTCATCACTGGGCATACTGGCTTTAAAGGCGCGTGGCTAAGTCGAATTCTTCATCACGCGGGGGCCCAAGTTATTGGAGTGGCTCTGCCTGCTGAATCTGGTTCACTTTATGAGCGTACAGAGAAGCTAGATTTCGTTGAAAAAAAACATATCGACATCAATAATCGTAAGAAAGTCACTCGTTTTATCGCTAAAACCAAGCCCGATGTAATCATTCACATGGCAGCTCAACCTTTAGTACGTCGCTCCTATCGCGAACCGATAGAAACTTTCGGAACTAATGTCATGGGGACAGCCCACGTTCTTCAGGCTGCTTTGGAATCTGACTCAGCTCTCGGAGTTGTTGCAGTTACAACGGATAAAGTTTATAAAAATGTCGAAAAGTCTGATGGTTATCGCGAAGATGAACCCCTGGGTGGAACTGACCCATATAGCGCGAGTAAGTCTGCCTCGGAGATGGTTGTGACCGCCTGGCAAAATCTTGCAACAATCTCAGGATCAAAGAAGATTGTGGCCGCTCGCTCAGGAAATGTCATTGGTGGTGGCGATCACGCAGAAGACCGACTCATCCCTGATTTGATTCGCGGCTTTAAGAAAAATGAAAAAGTAGCAATACGAAATCCTCGCTCTCTTCGTCCATGGCAACATGTCCTTGACCCGCTCTTTGGATATCTAGCCATTGCCTCGAAAATTCTCAAAAATGAGAAACTCTCCAGCGCCTATAACTTCGGCCCCTCTGAAAATTCAAAGTTAACCGTGGGCCAGATGTCAGATCTTGCCTGCCAATTCTGGCCAAATAACCCAGGCTGGTATCACCGTCCCATAGAGGACTCTCTCCATGAATCAACTCTGCTTTGGCTCTCCTCGGAGCGCGCCCGTGAAGAATTAGCCTGGGAAAACCTGCTTGATGCCAAAGATTCAATAAAGTGGAGCATAGAGTGGGAACTTCAAGCAGCGAAGACCTCCCCGCTTGAAGCACTCGATCAGCAAATCACTAAGTATCAGGAGATGATGAAATGAAGAAGATTTCCATCATCACTCCGTGCTATAACGAAGAAAGCAATGTGCGTGAGTGCTACGAAGCGGTAAAAGCGGTTGTCACACAATCACTTCCGCAGTACACATACGAACATATCTTTGCTGATAACGCCTCAACAGATGCGACCCTGTCTCACCTCAAAGAGCTCGCAGCCAAGGACAAGAACGTTAAAGTGATTTCTAATAGCCGAAACGTCGGACCCTTTAGAAATATGTGGAACGCGATGAAAAGTGCCACCGGAGATGCTGTCATTCCACTTCTTCCAGCAGACCTTCAAGACCCTCCATCTGTCATCCCACAATTTGTTTCCAATTGGGAATCTGGGGATCTAGTCGTCTATGGAGTTCGAGCAAATCGCGAAGAGTCATGGATCATGCGCAAACTTCGAGGAACCTACTACCGTTTAATTCGCCGCTTTGCTGATGCAGTCATTCCACTTAACTCGGGTGAATTCCTTCTCGCTGATCGTCGCGTCATCCAATCAATTCTCGCTGTTGACGACGCATATCCATATATTCGAGGTCTAATTGCACAGACTGCCGTTAAATCAAGTTCGATTCCCTATACCTGGGTACGCCGTGAACGTGGACGCTCAAAAAATTCATTTATTGACCTAATTGATCAAGGAATCAATGGATTTGTTTCAACGAGCCGAATTCCAGCACGTCTTGCTCTACTTTCAGGATTTTTCTTCTCGATTCTGGGATTTCTCGGGGCCATCGCCACATTTATCGCTTTCATCATCAATCGTGAAGGTGCCCCTGTTGGGATTCCAACCATTATTGTTTCCATATTTCTCTTCGGTGGCATTCAATTACTCTTCTTTGGAATTCTGGGTGAGTACATACTAAGTATCCATGGGCAAGTGCGACGTACACCACCAATGTTTGAAGTGGAGAGAATAAATTTTGAAAGGCACAATTAATGTCTAAACGAAGCAATTTACTTTTGAGTGATAGTGATCAAGTATTTATTCTCTTTAGCAAAGTATTTGGAACAGTCGCCGCTTCCACTCTTGTTTTTCAACTCATTCGCGCAGGAAGTAAATCAGAGTCGTGGGATAAACTCATATTTGCAACTGCCATGCTTATTGGAATATTGGGCTTTGTCTCGCTATTCATCTCTAAGACTAAACACTATCGATTTGACAATGTAACTTATCTTTTTGCTATTACTGCAATCGCGTTGGGTGTTGGCGGTATTGAAATGCACGACCCCATCAATGGAGTAGTGTTATCAAATCGGTTATGGTTAGGTTTTGGACCATTTGTCTTAGTACTGCTTGTTGCCTTCGCCTTTGTTGTATGGCAAATTTGGCAATGGAAAAACCTTAATCGACTTTGGAAAGCTCTTCTTCTACTCATCTCTGTTTTGTCAGTTTCTCTCGCAAGCCTCTCCTTTTGGCAAGACTCACAATCCATCATTGATCCTGATCACTCCGAATACGTACTCAATGAAGCAATGGCAATTCGTGCCGGCAATTGGCCTTTTGAAAACTTTATACCTCAATATCAAACTGTTTAT
>JBILWM010000024.1:0-35379 GCA_044369905.1 Terrimicrobiaceae bacterium
TGAGCCAGCGCACTTTTTCCTCACCTACTTCACGTCCCTGAACTTTGATCGGCCATTGCATGGCCCCTCTTTGCTCTCAAATCGGATTGTAGTCCAGCTTTTTTTGCAACTATCGGAGATGCGCCCGATCAAGCCCTTTTTTGTGACAGAATGAGTAAAAATGCGCCGATACGCGGCAGTAAACATTTTTTGCTGTTCTGCATATTTATACTTTGATAAGAATTTTGATTATGCAACCCATGGCAAGGCAATTTTACGACCACCGATGACTCAACAGTCTTTCGATGAACTAAAAAGTCTCGGCGACCTTTTCTACAAAGCGAAGAAATGGGAGCAAGCTTTGCAAGCATACGACGAGGCTGCAGAAATCGATGTTAACGACGACTTGCATTTCAAACGCGGTTTTGCGCTTTTTCAATTAAAACGCATTGATGAGGCACAAGATGCCTATGAACTATGTTTAGCGGACAATGAAAAAAATTATGCTGCCTGGTTTAATTTGGCTTTGTGCCATGATAATCTCGAGAATTGGGAAGAGGCGCGGGATGCATATCGAGCAGCTATAGAACTTTCACCTGAGTCAACAAAACCTTGGGAAGGTCTAGCATTATGTGCAGAAAATTTGGGCGATAAAGCACTTCGGATTGAAGTTAGTGAAACCCTTGCTCGATTGCTGCCAGATAGCTCTCATTGGCTTAACGAGGTGGGCCGTGCTCACATCAACTCAGGCGAATCAACCGGCGTTTGGAAAGCCAAGAATGCATTTCTCAAATCTGCGCGATTGAATAACGATCCCTGCCATCCCAGTAATGCCGCTCTAGCTTTTCGCAAACTAAACAAGTGGCTGGATGCTGCTGATTCTTATTGTGAAGCACTCCACCGTAAACCTGGATACGCTTTCTCTGAGAAAGGGTTGGAAGAAATAACACCGCGACTCGAAAAACTATCTGAAAAAGTCCGTTGTTTTGCAGCGAGCATACCTCCCTGCAAAAATCCCTACGAACGGTATCTGAATCCCTTTGATATTCTCGCTGTGAGAGGGCCCTTAACTGAGATGCCTGAGGGGGCGGCTCTGCGTAAGCTAATACAGCGAGCCATCCATGAAATTCAAGCAAATGATGGGCACGCGGACTGGCTGGAGGGAGTGGAACTTGTAGAGTCAAGAGTGCGTCAAGTTTTGGATGACCTTGACGACATAAAGGAACCTCGAAAGCTACTGTGGCATTGGATTATTTACCAGTGCCCTAAGCTGAACAGGTTTCTTTCTCATGGCGACCCTCTCTTTTTTGCCTTTTTCACGCCACCTTCGGCGCAGCCAGAACCCCAAAGACCTCCTTACTGGCAGCTACGCGACAAGTCATTAAGTGAAGAAGCCTTTTTTGAATTTATTCATGCTCCATTCTTAACAAGTTTCGAGGCATTGCTGGGTCGGGCTCTTGATTTGAATGATGCTGAATTGGTTCAAGCCTTCAGCTCAGGACGTCTTCCAACCGTGGACGCATTTGACTACTTCAGAGGCGCCAACAAGTGGTTGGAAACTATGGCAAACCAGATCAAAGGTTATGTCGAAAGCTTGAGCAAATCTGAAGGAATAAACTATTGGAAGCAAACGACTGAACCGATGTCTTGGTTCTCTGTAACTCTTACTAATGCGCTCCCGGAGGAGTGCAAAAATGGCAGAACTGAAATAGGGCGAGCATTAAGAATACTTTGCCTTAAACTTCATAATGATCATGGCCTTACAGATCAAGCACTTCAAGTTGTCGACGCCGCATCACAGTTATTGGTGGATACAAGCTTAGTTGATCAGCTAAAAAAAGACAAATCTGACTTGGAAGATATCGCCCGAGAACGAAAAAAACAAGAAACAGAGACCGCGCGCTGGAACATTGTAGTAAAAATTCGTTCCGATGAGATTGAGATAAACAAGGCCTTCATTCGCTATAATGATTCAAAAATTCCTGCCGAGAGCATTAATGGCATTCGTTTTGGCATTTTTAAGCAATACACAAATGGAATACCGACAAGCACATCGTATTTAATCCAAGCTCGTAGTTTAGAAAGAAATATTTCAATAGAGTGTAAACGAGTGTTTCGCAGCGAGGAACAAGCAAAAAAAGATTTTTCTGAGATATTAACTGCGATAAGTCACCAGATTATTCCAGCTCTGGTCATTGGAATTGCTGAAAAAATCGTTGCCGGAAAGTCAGAGCACCAAGTTGGCTCATTGTTACTTACAAGAGATGGAATTAAGTGTGAGACGGGTTCCTTATGGTGGAAAAAACAACTTATTGTTCCTTACTCGGCTTTGTCATTTACCGACTACCAAGGGAATGTCCATGTCAGCGCAAAACAACCTGAAGCAATTAATTTCGCCTTAGACCGCCGAGAGGTTTGGAATGCCGTTATAATCGAAAAAATTGTTGAATTTATTCAACTTATGCAGTCGTAAACACAAAATTAATTAAAACTATTTAAGAATGAAAACCACTATAGAAGTGCCTAAACCCGTTTTTACAGTGCTCAATCAAGTTTTCGAATTGGAGCGCCGACTTTCAAAAACTGACGATATATCCAAGTTTAGTCGCCCCTTAGAAAAAATAAAAGAAGCTTTTGACTCAGATGAGGCACAATTTGTTATTGAAAATCCCATTAATCAAAAATATGAGATTACCAGAACCGATGTCGAAGCAACGATTACTGGCACAAAACATGAAGGGCTTTTTATAACGGAAGTGTTAAAACCTATCATCAAGCTATCCAATAAGGGAATCTCGCGCATCATTCAAAAAGGCGTGGTCATAGCAAGCAATTCTACACCAGCAAATTAAACAACCAAAACTCTAACATTCATCACTTCCATGGAAACAATTAACTTTGGCATAGACCTCGGCACAACAAACTCTCTCATAGCTCGATTTGTGAAGGGTCAGATTGAGATTTTTAAAAATCCCAATGGTTTTAAGGACTCTCTTCCAAGCGTGGTTGCATATCGCAAAGACCGAGTAATTGTTGGCGAAAAGGCGAGAGAATACCAAGAAAAAGACCCCGCCAATGTTAAAGGCCGGTTTAAGCGTAAGATGGGAACATCCGAAAGTTTCAAGATTAAGTCACTTGGGCAAACTCGAACACCTATCGATTTATCGGCAGAGGTGCTTAAAGAACTCAAAGGATTCGTCCATACGGGTCAGACTGTTGACGCTGCTGTGATAACCATTCCCGCCAGTTTTGATACGATTCAATGTAACGCGACAAAGCAAGCAGCTGAACAAGCGGGTTTTAAGCAAGTTATTCTTCTGCAAGAACCAATTGCAGCAAGTCTGGCGTATGCAAATAAGCGTAAAGAGAAAGAAATGCCTGAAGGCAAGTGGCTTGTTTATGATCTTGGTGGAGGCACATTTGATGTTGCGCTAGTTCGCACCGAACATGGAGAACTAAAAATCCTTGATCACGAAGGTGACAACTTCCTTGGCGGCGTAGATTTCGATTCCGCAATTGTTGAAAGCCTCATTATTCCAAAACTGGAAAGCGTTGGCAACTTTTCAGACTTGGCAAATCAGATGAAAAGCGAAGGCGGTAAGCGCAATAATTTGTGGAGCATCTGCCTCCACAAAGCTGAGGAAGCGAAGATTGAACTATCAAGCAAGTTGTCGTCGGTAGTTGAAATAGATGTTGCTGATGACATTGATGACGAACACACGATCGAGTTGCCAATAACAAGATCAGATTTTGAAAACCTTATCAAACCAAGCATTGATAAGACGGCTGAAATGATCAAAACTATCATCACGCGCAACAACCTTTCTTCAAGTGACCTAAATTTTGTTTTGATGGTTGGAGGTTCTACATTGGTGCCGCTCGTCAGACAACGCGTTGGCGAACTTTTGAACATTCCTGTTGTAACTGACATTGACCCATCGACGGCAATAGTTGTGGGAGCCGCTTATTTTGCCGGAACTCAATCAATACAAAGTAAGGCAGCTAACGAGGAGGGGGCGAATAACGGGCCAAAATTCAGTATTAAAGCTGTTTACGAACGCCAAACTCGAGAAACAGAAATACCATTCTCGGCAAAAATTGAAGGTGAATTCACAGGCATTACCTATCGAATCGTTCGCGCTGACGGTGGATTTGATTCCGGGAATAAACAACTATCTGGCAGAATCTTTGAAGACTTACCATTGGAACAAGACGCCTACAATGTGTTTGAGTTCAGAACAACTGATGCAACCGGCAATCAAGTTCCAAACAACCTCTCCGAAATTCAAGTAGCGCATGGCAAGTATTCTGTAGCAGGCCAGACATTGCCACAGGACATTTGTGTTGAGATTGATTCGGAAGACGAACATGGTAGCACAGCTTTAGAAAGTGTTTTTGCACGTAACTCACTCCTTCCAGCAAGGAAAAAGCGCTCAGCAACTATTTCCCGCACACTTATTCGAGGTTCTGATGATGCAATCAGAATAATCGTGCGCGAAGGTCCCGCTGATTCTGGTCCAGAATCAGCAAAAGAAATTGGCACTTTACTCATCACAGGTAACCAAATTACACGTGATGTCCCCAAGGGAACAGAGATTGATTTGGTTTTCGAGATGGATCAATCACGAATAATTAAGGTTGAAGCATATGTAAATGCGACTGGCCAAGATTTTGCTCAAGTTTTCAACCCTAAGGAGCGACAGGTTGATGTCTCAAATTTGGGCCACCATCTCAACTTGCTCCAACAACGTCTCGATGATGAACTCAATGAAGCAACGGAGAATGAGCAGTATGAGACAGCCAAAGAATTGAAGCGTTTAGAGTCGGCTATTTTGGAGGTCGGTGACAAGGCTTCCCAGTTGACTCTTAATGATGCCACGGATGACCGCTACAAAATTGAGGATAGAAAGCGTGATCTTGCCCAGCAAATTGACCGACTGACGAGTGGCAAGCGCATCGTAAAAGCTAAGAAAGAATATGAGGAGATGAGAGATGCTTGTGAACTCGAAATATCTCGACATGGCAATGACCGTGATCGCTTTAGAATCGAACAAATAAAAGCTCAGGAGCACGCATTTCTAAAAGCAACAAACCCCAAATCCATTCAACAAAGAACAGATGAATTACGGACTCTTTTATTTGGGATTTTAGTCAAACAGCCTGAGTTTTTGATTCAGCATTTCAATTCGCTCTGCCACCAACGATCTCGTCTCAATGATGAGGCACAAGCATCGCTTCTCATTGAATCAGGCAATCGCGCTATTCAACAACAGGACTTCGACAAATTACGCATCATAAACGGCCAACTAATTGACCTTCTCCCTGAGGAGAAACGTGAGGAAGCCCGTGCCTTCACGGGAATTCATTAAAGAAATAATTAATCAGGTTGCTCAAATTAAATGTTTTAGCAAATCCAGATTTGCAGAATCAGCAAAATCCTCATGCTTTCTGTGCATTGCGTGCATCAAATTGAACGATTTGATCAAAAGCCTCGGGCGCGCCAACGCCCCCGTCAGCTCATCGAAAATACAATCTTGAAGAACGACGAATCCGTGGAAGATGCCAACGAGGACGTTGGCGCTTCGACCTCATAAGCGAACTGATCCGGCCGCAACAGTCGAATCCACATGACCAGCTGGCTCCACTTTGCGAATGCCGTTCTGGGGGCAAATGGTTAGCGACTTCTTGACTTTGTTTCATTTTAAAGCAACATAGGCGTCATGATTGTCATCGATTTCTTCAAGTCTGCGGAAAGGAAATCCCCCGTAGCGGAATATCTGGATGGACTTGATGCCAAGCAGGCGGCGAAGGTGCTTTGGACGCTCTCCGCGATCAGGCTGACACACCCAGCGCCTTCCGTTTACCTGAAAAAGATGGTGGCAACGGACGATCTTTGGGAAGTGCGCGTGGTCTTCGCCGGAAACATATTCCGCCTGCTGGGCTGGATGGAAGGCACGGACAAATTGGTCCTAGCGCACGGCTTCACCAAAAAGACGGAGAAGACCCCGCAGCAGGAAATCCAAATAACCGAAACCCGAAAGAAAATTTATGAAAACAAAGAAACCTGATGACTTGGACTGCTACATTGCGCAGCGAAATGAGAAGGATGCGGAGTTCGCCGCCGCCTACGACAGTGAGCAGGCAGAGTGGGAACTCGGCCAACTTCTGGCCAAGACCCGGGAGAGCGCAGGACTGACTCAAGAAGCATTGGCCCGCAAAATAGGCTCCACGCGCAGTGCCATCTGCCGCTACGAGCGCCATCCGGCTAATCTCACACTCTCGACATTGGAAAAAGTCGCCCGCGCCACCGGACGGCGTCTGGTCGTGAAATTTGCTTGAGCGGTAAAATCACGACAACATTAATCAGCAACTGTCTCGACGCTGCAAAATTTTCCAAATGAAACCCGCCATCACGCCCGGTGAAATTCTCCTTGAGGACTACCTCATTCCCATGGACATTTCCCAAAACGCCCTGGCTCGTGCCCTTGGCATCAGCCCGCGCAACATCAAGGAAATCGTGCTCGGTCGCCGCTGCATCACGCCGAAAATGTCCCTCAAACTCGGCAAATTCTTCAAGCAAAGCGCCCAATTCTGGTTCAACATCCAAACCACCTGCGATTTGCGCCAACTCCAAAAAAAGGAAAAGCAGATCACCGCCACTGTCAGCAAGGACTACACCGAGTTGGCGGCTTGAATACTCCGCTAACTTCCGACCATGCCGTCCAAACCTCGATTATCCAAGTCAAAGCCAGCGAATAGGTAGGCCGTGAGAAAGATAAGCACAAAAGGTTCACTTCTTGATATTCAGCTTGGCCAAGATGTCTATGTTGGTGACGATGTTTGTATTGTTGAGGAAATCCCTTCTTCGATGGCAATGGACGCATGGCTCGGCTGATTGCGAATCTCCCGGTTCTGGGCGCAGGCTTTCCACCAATCCTCGTGCCGATGTCGCGGCGAAGCGACTATATCGACCTCCTCTGGCGTTACCAAAACGCCGTCGGCCGCATCGGTCGCAGAAGCCGTCTCCTGCCGCCTCATCCTGCCCTTCGCGAGTTGGAATCCCTGCTGCTGGAGGTGTGGCAAAAATCGACATCACTCGTCGAGGAAGCCCGCCAACTCGCAAGACAACGCAGCTCCGAAGCATCCTGATTTTCACCGATCTGAGCAGCGGAGGGTTCGTGTCGTAGAACTTGACAAGGCTAATACGTTGTATAACTTCGAGTCATGACTTTCCGCTTTATCGAGCTTCAGGCATTCACTGAGGAAGTGTTGCGCGTGGCCGATGAGGAAAGCCTTCGGGAGTTTCAGATGGAACTTGCCGCCAATCCTGAATCCGGCGCCCTCATTCAACAATCTGGAGGTCTGCGCAAGGCAAGATTTCGCCTCCCGGGTCGCGGAAAAAGCGGTGGAGCCCGAGTTATTTATCTTTGGCTGCCAAATCGCGGTATTTTCGTCCTGTTCATGCTATACACCAAATCCGCGCGCACAACTATCAGCGCGGCGCAACTTTCCCGACTACGATCCGCGGTCGAATCAATCAAAACTCAATACAACCGATGAAAACCAAACCAAAAGACATAAGCCTGAATTTCGAGGCTCTTATCTCACGAGCCGAAGGTTTTGCCGTTGGAACAGAACCTGTAAGGGAAACTCATATTACTATTCCACAACCAATCAAAGCCATTTCCCCAAAACAGATTCGTGCCACTCGGGCATCTCTCGGCTTTTCGCAGACCCAGTTCGCAGCCCTTCTCAATGTTCCAAAGGTCACTGCCATTTCCTGGGAAAATGGAACCCGCAAACCCAGCGGGGCTGCCCTCCGTTTGCTAGCAGTAGCAAAAAGTCACCCCGAAGCGCTGCAAACCGCTTGAGGAAATCCCGCCGACCAGAACGCAAATCTGGAGAAAAGCTTTCCCCGCTAACAAATGCGGACTTCGATAGATCGCATCAAAGAAATAGAGGCGGAGCTTCATGATCTGGAAGCTCGCAGGCAGGGATTGCTTGCTGAAATGCGCGAAATTCGGAGTGCAGCGGAATCTCCTGAGTTGCCTCTCGGCAAAGGCACGCCGGGCACCAATGAAGAAAAGATCGATTTGTTCCTGAGCCTTTTTGGTGCGCGCCGGTCTGTGTATCCGAAACTTTGGATCAACCGGAAAAAGGGCTCAAAAGGGTATTCGCCAGCCTGTAGTAATGAATGGGTTCATGGAGTCTGTGAAAAGCCGCGCGTGAAATGCTCTGATTGCCCGAACCAGAATTTTCCACCGCTCGATCATTCGGCAATTCACTCGCACCTCATCGGACGCCACACCATTGGAACCTACGCGATCCGCGAGGACGATAGTTGTATTTTTCTGGCAGCGGATTTTGATGGCGATGGGTGGATGCAGGATATTGAGGCATACCGCCGTGCAGCGGAGCAAATGGGTTTTTCTGTTGGGATAGAGCGTTCGAGATCAGGCAACGGCGGTCATGCTTGGATTTTCTTTGCGAGTCCTGTGCCAGCAGTCCTGGCGCGCAGGCTTGGAACGCTGATTGTAGCTCGAGCTTCGTCTTTTCACCGGGGAATGAAGCTCTCAACCTACGATCGATTTTTCCCAAATCAGGATACATGCCCCAAAGGTGGTTTCGGAAATCTCATAGCGCTACCGCTCCAGCAGGAGCCTCGGAAATCGGGTCACACACTTTTTCTGGATGAAAATTTTGCGCCTGTTTCCGATCAGTGGGCCTATTTGGCGAGTCTCCAAAAAATCGATTTAACCGAATTGCAGCGACTTCTTGAAACCAGTTGCAGTCCCGAGAAAGACATCGAAACCACGGAGACCGTATCGCTGAATTTTGACGAGAGCGCATTGAATGTGATTCCACAAGCCGTTCGACGAGGGGATTTCAAAAGAACGCTGAAATTGATTAGAAATTCGCAAATCGCCATTCCTCTCTCTGATCTGCCAACAAGTCTTGGCGCAGCGCTCAAACGCCTCGGGACAATCGCCAATCCGCTCTTTTATGAAAAACAGCGACTTCGTTTTCCAACAGTAAACATTCCGCGATTCATCTTCTGCGGAGAGGAGCATGAGGACAAGTTGGTGCTTCCAAGAGGAACCCTGCATGACATCGAAAAGCTTGTTTCCAAGGCAGGCGGAAAGGTTGAAATCATCGACAAGCGACCTGATCCGGCAACGGGTGATCTTTCCTTCATTGGGACTCTTACAGCCATCCAAAATGCCGCCGTCGATGCCATGTTGGGGCATGAGGAGGGCGTTCTTGTCGCCCCTCCGGGCGCTGGAAAAACCGTGATGGCCTGCGCAGCCATTGCCCGCCGAAGAACGCCCACATTGATTTTGGTTCATCGCAAACAGCTTCTCGATCAATGGAGCGATCGCCTTCAGAAATTTCTCGGGCTCTCAAAAAACGAGATTCATATTTTAGGCAAAGCGCGCTACCCCGATGCGCCCGTGGCCCTAGGAATGTTCCCCACGCTCGCACGGTCGGAGTTCCCCGAGGCTCTGCTTGCAAGGTATGGACATGTCATCATCGACGAATGCCATCATGTGCCAGCGGCGTCTTTCGAAGCTGCGATGAAACGCTGCGCAGCCCGCTACATTTTGGGATTAACTGCCACACCCAATCGAAAAGACGGATTACAAAAAATCCTCTTTCTCCAATGCGGTCCCATCCGGCACCGAATTGATCTCGATTATTCCGAGGAGCAGTCGAGAATTGTGTTTGTCAGGGAATTTTCCCTACGCCTCCCTGCAGAGAAGGATCGCCTACCAATTCATCAAATCTGGGAACATCTCATTCAATCCGGCGAAAGAAATCGCGCTATCGCATCCGATGTTGCCGCCGCTTTCGAAGAGCAAAGATTTTGTGCCCTACTAAGCGACCGCAAAGAACACCTCAACGCCCTTGAATCCTTGCTGCGAGAGAAATGGCCAGAGGAAAGCATTTACCGCATTGATGGTTCAACCAACCAGAAGCTAAGGACGGCCACTCTTGCCAATCTCCGCTCGATGGCGTCCGATGGACGACCATTCGCGCTTCTCGCGACCGCCTCCTTACTCGGCGAGGGATTTGATATGCCCGAACTCGACACTCTTTTCCTCGCCATGCCGATCTCCTTCAAAGGCCGATTGATCCAATATGCCGGACGACTTCACAGGTTTTCCGAAACGAAGAAGTCTGTGCGAATCTACGACTATGTGGAACCCGACCACCCGCTCACAGCGCAGATGTATCGCAAGCGCACGGCGGCATATCGAGAAATGGGCTACTCGATCCAGATTGTCGGTAGCGATCAAACGGGAATGTTCGCATGAATGCTAAGCACCGATTAGATACGACCGTCACGCGCTTGCAAAGAATCCTACACAGGCTTCGGCTCGCGGAGGCGGCGGACTTGGAGGAGGGTCGCGAGGTTTAGCAGGAAGAGGGCTGCGAAGTAGATGCTGTGGCGTTTCCAGTGGAGGGAGCCGGTGATGGCTTCGTAGGTGCCGATGAAGTCGAGTGAGATGCCCCAGACGACGGGGGCGGCGCCGAGGCCGAGGCTGCTGATCACTGTGAAGAGGGCGAAGAAGTGATTGCGTCCCATGACCGGCATGGTTGCGAAGATGATCTTTGCATTGGCGACATTGAATCCTGCTCCGGCGACGCCGCAGACGAAGTTCAGGGCACAGATGGTGGCCCATTTGCAGGGGATGACGCCGGCTGCCACGAAGAACCAACCTGCAATCGCTCCACCGAAGAGGATGAGTGCAAGGGTGAGGACGGGTTTAGCGCCGAGACGCTCGAGCATCCTTCCCAAAAATGGCAGGCTTGCCAGCGCACCGACGAACGAAACGCCACTCATGTAAAGAACGGCGGATACGCTGAACCCCGGGAATTCGTGCAGATACTCGACGGTGAAGACTCCCAGGCTTCCGACGACGATGACGAAAATGAGATTGAAAACGAGGAGCGAGAAAAACGGCGGATAGAGCAGGATTTCTTTCCAGGGGACTGCTTGGGAGGATTTTCTCATCTGCTCGCTGCCGCAAACATCGGGAATCCGCTTGATGAAAAAAAGTGCGCCTGTGCCGGTCAGCGCGCTGACCAAAAAGACGAGCGCGTATTCCATGGAAGACACATCGCCGGACATGAGCAATGCCGAGCAAAGAAGTGCGATCAGGGATCCGCAGAACATAAAAATCTGGTCGCGCGATAAAAAAACAGCCTTCTCTTCCTCGGGTATGAGAGCGGCAATCCATGGCATCCAGGCGGTGGATGCTATGCCGCGCAGAAAATTGAAAACAAAGAGCGAAGCGACCAGCAGCACGATTTTTGCCACTTCATCCAAAAAAACCAACAACGGCACGGCAGCTACGACAAAAATGAAAATGGTCCGAAGCCCCCACCCCATTAAGACGAAGCGCTTGTAGCCATAGATCGGCAGATACTTGGCGGCGGGCAACTGAAGCACGGTCATCAACGGGGTGAATGCCGCGAGAATACCGATCACTGTCGAAGAGGCCCCGAGACTCTTGGCATAAAGAATCATGGGCGCTCCCAGGATGAGCTGGAAGGACACCGCATTGAGCAGGGAAAACCAGTGGATGCTGAATACCCCGGGTGTGGTCTGTTTGTTCAATGTGCGAGTGCCCGCGCCGCTTGGCGCAATCGAAACAACTTTGTTGCCCGACTACTTCGGAAGCGCCGGTTGGGCGTCCGCAGGCGCCGCCTGGGTTGGCAAAACATAGGGTGCGCCCGGCCTGTAGATCGGGGCATCGGTCTTCGGTGGCTGGATGAGACTGCGCTGGATGTAGATGGGGTTTGGCGCCGCTGTGAGATTGTAGCTTCCCTTGCCGTCAGGCATCATGGGCGTTCCCCAGCGTGTGCGGCAGACGACTTCCTGGGCTTTGACGGGCGTTCCGTTGAGTGTGTGGTTCTTCATCTCAGGCAACTCAGGAGCTGTGAGTGTGCTGATGATGGAACCGCCGGCGATGAGCAGAGGGATCATGGTGCGAGCACGATAAGGCCATTCTGCAGCGAATTGCAATGTCGTCGCTTGAGGCTCATGAAGTTTTCTTCGTGATCCGGCGGCGATATTTTGAGTTTCTTAAAAAATGAACGCCATCCTTGTTTCAGGCCTGCTCCCGTTTGCTCTTGCTTCCAGCCCGGCGGAGGGCTGGATGAATGCCGCAGTGCGCTTGGCCTCCCTACTCGGTGGCATCTGGCTGCTGTGGGCGGCGATCGCTGCGGCTGTGGGAGTCATGCTTGTGCCAAGGCCGACATCGAGCCTGCTGACGAGGTGGCTTTCGAAGGGCATGTATATCTTTTTCCACTTCTGCGCTTCACGGATGAGGAACTACGAGATGCTCGACAGGTTTCTCGCTGTGCAAGGCCCCTCAACCGTTTTATTTTTTCTGGCAGTCTTTCTCGGGATTTTTGTGGCTGCCTTTGCGTTCATTTTCTACGGCATCACCGGCCTTGCTTTCTCTCAAGCCCTGAGTCAGGCAGGCTCAGGACTCACGGCACTGGGCATCACGGAATCACTCGGACCCTGGGGACTCGCGGTGGTGTTTGTAGCGGCATTCATGGGCAGCACGGTGATCTGCGTATTCATCGGCTACCTGCTGACCCTCTACTCGGCCTACACAGCGAGGGAGACCACCATGAGCGAACTCGCACTGCTCTGCGGCGAACCGTCCTGGGGCCCCGAGTTTCTTGTCCGTCTCAAACTCATCCAGGGTTCGGTTGACGCGACATCCAGCGAAAAGCTGATCAGTTGGATGTGCAGCCTGCGCGTTACGCATTACATTTATTCGATCCTGAATCATTTCCGTTCACCAATTCCAAACCGACATTGGGTCATTACACTTCTGAGCGTTTTGGATGCCGCCGCGATCCGTCTCGCGGCGACGCGCGAGGAACCGGACCTGAAGCTTGTGCGACTGATTGCCGAGGGGGCGGACACACTCCACATGCTCCGACTCAGCGAGCTTGCCCGCACGAATGCCCGAATTGACGGCCAGGGCATGAGCACTTGGCGTATTGAATCCGCAATCCTCCACCACCAGGCGGAGTCTGACGAATCGGCTCAGGATCCAGGCATCACTCGCAGCGAGTGGGACTGGGCGATGGGATTCCTCATCGAGAACGGAATTACCCTGCGGGACGACTGCGAGGCATCATGGAAGATTTTCTGCCGGCTAAGGTCGCACTACTACGAACCTGCCTACTTCCTCGCGGAAACACTCTTTGCTGTTCACGCACCGTGGTCAGGCCCTCGAAGTCTGAAAGCTGCCTCCGGCTCGACCAATCTCTGGCCGCAATTGGCCGGGCAGAGGCTGCTCACGAATCCCGTCCCTTGATGTAGAGTCAGTTTTTCGAGCGGGTGAGCACGAATGTTTCCTGATCCCTCGTGCTGAAAGGCACGGCATCCGAGTAGAAGCCGACAAGGGCGTTCCCCTTCTTCTTCAAAACCGCAGAGTAGTAGGCCCAGCCATTTTCGGACATGACCAGATAAACATCCTCGCCCTTCACATGGCCCTCGACGGTGTAGAGACCGATTGTTCCCGTGATGCGGCTACCGCTTTGCTGAAATTTCGCCTCACCCCAGCCTTCGTCTTCAGGCGTCCAGTTCCCTGCGATGCGCATGTGACCGGATGGGAAATTGGCGGCGAGCCAGGCTTGGGCGGCAGCATTGTTTTTAGCCCAGCGCTCCTTGTTGTTGCAACCGACGAGACCGAGCGAGAGCATGAGAGAGGTGAGGCAGAGGAACTTCAACATGGAGTTTATATCCGCCCTGCTTGGCCCGAGGACAAGTGGAATGATTCAAATTCCAGCGATTTTTGACGCGCGGATTGCGCCAGAGTGAATCCTCGGGTTTAAATACGCGCCTTCATCATGATTGAACGCTACTCACTGCCCGGCATGAGGTCCGTCTGGACCGAACAGCGCAAACTCGAAATCTGGCTCGAAATTGAAACCCTCGCCTGCGAGGCCATGGCCGAACTCGGCACGATCCCGAAGGAGGACGCCGCCACGATCCGCGCCAAGGGCGCCTTCGACATCAATGCCGTCCGCGAAATTGAAAAACGCACGAACCACGATGTCATCGCCTTTATCGAAGATGTCGCCTCCCGCGTGGGTCCGGCGGCTCGCTGGATTCACCAGGGTCTGACCTCCTCCGACCTGCTCGACACCACACTCGCGGTGCAAATGCTCGAGTCCTGCAACATTTTGGAAAAAGACCTCCTCGCCCTGCGCGAGGCCGTGGCAGTCCGTGCCAACGAATTCAAATTCACTCCCATGATCGGCCGCAGCCACGGCATCCATGCCGAACCGATCAGCTTCGGCCTCAAGATGGCCCTCATGTATGATGAGTTCACCCGCAGCCTCGAGCGCCTGCGCGAGATGCGTGAGCGCATCCGAGTCGGAAAAATCAGCGGAGCTGTGGGAACCCACGCCCACCTTGATCCCGAGGTCGAGCGGATCGTTTGCGAGCGGCTGAATCTCAAGCCCGCTGCGCTTTCAACCCAGATCTTACAGCGCGACCGCCATGCCGAGTTCATGACCAATCTCGCCCTCATCGCTTCCAGCATCGATCGCTGGGCGACGGAATTCCGCCACCTGCAACGCACCGAGGTGCTCGAGGTGGAGGAGTATTTCAGCGAGGGACAGAAAGGCAGCAGCGCCATGCCGCACAAGCGCAATCCCATCACTGGCGAGCGCCTGAGCGGTCTCGCCCGCGTCATTCGAGGAAATGCCATGGCCGCCCTTGAAAATGTCGCCCTCTGGCATGAGCGCGACATCAGCCACAGCTCGGTCGAGCGGATCATCCTTCCAGATAGCTGCACTCTTTTGGACTACATGCTCGTGACGCTCACCAAGCTGGTCTCCAAGCTCATCGTCTATCCTGAAAACATGCGTCGCAACATGGAGCTCACCGGCGGCCTCTACGCCAGCCAGTCCGCGCTCCTCATGCTCACCGAAAAAGGCATGGAGCGCAAAGACGCCTACGAAGCTGTTCAGCGCGCCGCCATGAAAACCTGGAAGGACAAGGGCGGACTCGCAAAGAACCTCGCCGAGGAGCCAACCGTCTCCGCGCACCTCTCCGCCGCTGAAATCGAGAACGCCTGCTCGCCAGACCGCCACTTCCGCCATGTCGAAGCCAAGTTCCGAGCCGTTGGAATTGTTTGACCATGCTTCCACCCGGGCCTCCACAAGAGTCCTGGAACTGAGGGAACAGATCGAGCGCCACAACCGCCTCTATTACGAGCATGCGGCACCTGAGATTTCGGATCGCGAGTTCGACGCATTGCTGCGCGAACTCGCTGATCTCGAACTCGCCCATCCCGAACTCGCCAGCGAGGACTCCCCCACCCGCCGGATCGGCGGCAGGCCTCTTGAGGAATTTTCTTCGGCCTCGCACATCGTGCCCATGCAGAGCCTCGATAACACCTACTCGCCAGAGGAACTTCGCGAGTTCGTGACCCGCGTTCGAAAACTTGCCGAAGGTCGTTCCATCCACTTCACGGTGGAGCCGAAGGTCGATGGCGTTGCCATTTCACTGCTCTACGAGAACGGACGCCTCGTCCGCGCCGCGACACGCGGAGATGGAGTGAAGGGAGATGATGTCACTCAAAATGTCCTCACCATTTCCAATATTCCGCACAGGCTCCATGGCGAGGCTCCTTCGCAGATCGAGATTCGCGGCGAGGTGTATCTGCCCAAGTCCATTTTTGAACGCCTGAACGCCGAACGCGACGAGGAGGGCCTGCCTCCCTTTGCGAACCCCAGAAATGCTGCTGCGGGATCCATCAAACAACTCGACCCGGCCATCACTGCCTCCCGCAAACTTGCGGCTGTCTTTTACGGCACAGGCGCATGGACCGGTGAGCAAGCCGCCACAGGGCGCGAGATGTTTGCCAAACTTCAAAAATGGGGACTCCCGATTTCGGAGAAGATTCTCGAAGGCTCGGACGAGGATTCCGTCAACAGTGCTGTCCAGCAAATGGGCGACATGCGCCATGTTTTCGCCTACGAAACCGACGGCGCAGTCATAAAACTCGACAGCCTCGCCCTGCGCCGCGAATTCGGATCCACCGCCAAAGCCCCCCGCTGGGCTATCGCCTACAAATATGAACCCGAGCGTGCCGAAACCAAGCTCCTGGACATCACCATCCAAGTCGGCCGCACCGGCACACTCACCCCAGTTGCAGAGCTCCAGCCCGTCTTTGTCTCTGGCAGCACGGTCTCTCGCGCGACCCTCCACAACGAAGAGGAAATCCAACGAAAAGACATCCGCATCGGCGACACAGTTCTCATCGAAAAAGCCGGCGAAGTCATCCCGGCCGTCGTGGAGGTCAAAAAAGAACTCCGCAACGGCTCTGAGAAAATTTTTAAAATGCCTGGAACCTGTCCATCCTGTGGCGGCCATGTTTCGAAGGAAGGCGTCGCTTGGAAATGCACGAACTACTCGTGCGGCGCGCAGTTGCGCCGCCGGATCGAACACTTCGCCTCGAAACAAGCGATGGATATCGAAGGTCTCGGCGAAGCACTCGTCTCACAACTGGTCGATGCCGGACTGCTTAAAAGCCTCGCCGATATTTACACCCTCGACCGCGAATCCCTACTTGCTCTGGAGCGAATGGGCGAGAAGAGCGCCGCAAACCTCCTTTCAGCCATTGAGCAGAGTCGCAAGCAGCCTCTCTGGAGACTCCTGAACGGCCTCGGCATTCCGCACATCGGCGTGACCTCCGCCCGTGATCTCGCCAGCCGCTTTCAAACACTCGACGCCCTTGCCAACGCCAGCGAGGAAACGCTTCTGACCATCCACTCCATCGGAGAAATCATGGCATCCGCCATCCATGCGTGGTTCCAAAGCGAAGAAAACCGCAGTCTCTTGGAATCGCTGCGCGCGGCGGGCCTCAACTTTGGCGAGGCGGACGCACCATCCGCACCGAGTGACAACCGCCTTGAAGGCACAATCTGGGTCCTCACAGGAACGCTCTCCATTTCACGGGAGGAGGCCGCTGAAACAATCCGTCGATTGGGTGGAAAAGTGACCGGCAGCGTGAGCAAAAAGACCACCCACCTTCTCGCGGGCGACGAAGCCGGGAGCAAACTTGAGAAGGCCCGGGAACTCGGCGTCCCAGTGCTCAACGAAGTCGCATTCAGGCAACTCTGCGAGTAGGAGGCCGAGCACAAATGAGCGCGTCGCCGAATTTGCTGCATCTCGTCCTGCCGGTGTTTCTGGTCATCGCCTCCGGCTATGCGTTGCGGCGCACGGGCATTTTCACCGAGGAGGGCGACCGCTCCTTGCTTGGCGTGCTTGTGAACCTGTTTGTGCCTTGTCTGGCGTTGGATGTCATCATCGGCAACGAGGCACTCGAGCGCCCGGCGAACTGGATTTTACCGCCGCTCTTTGGATTCCTCGTGCCGGCCTTGGGTTATTTGGTCTGCCTCCTCGGCGGGCGACTGTTTTTGCGGGATACAAAAAAATACCGCACCTTCGCCTCCGTCGCAGGTCTTCAGAATTACGGCTACATCCCGCTTCCGATCTGCCTCGCACTTTTCGACCGAGATGTCGTCGGCGTCCTCCTTGCCTTCAACATGGGGGTGGATATCGCCATGTGGACGCTCGGTGTTACGCTCATGCCCGGCGGTCAAGCCAAGGGCGACTGGAAAAAAATCCTCCTCAGCCCGCCCATTGTTTCCGTCGCCGCCGGCATTGCCTTGAATGCTATGGGTGCGGCCCGGTGGATTCCGCAGGCGGTGGATGGCGCTTGGCACATGCTTGGTGTGTGTGCCGTGCCTGTCGGATTGCTGGTGACAGGCGCCGTGCTGGCCGACCACATGAGGCCCGGCATGTTGCGCAGTGGTTGGGATACGATCACTTTGGCGCTCGTCCTTCGCCTTGGCCTGTTGCCGGTTTTGATTCTCAGCGCGGCACTATTCCTGCCTCTGGATCCCGCGCTTCGGACCGTGCTTGTTGTGCAATCCGCCATGCCAAGCGCCGTCTTTCCGGTGGTTCTGGCAAAAATGCACGACGGCGACATGCCGACGGCTCTGCGGGTGGTCCTTGCCACATCTCTCGCCAGCCTTCTCACGATCCCGTTCTGGCTGGGATGGGCGTTGAAATTTCTCTCCTGAGCAAATCGACATTCGGGACTTTTGCAGCTTCGCAAGCCCGTGCTAGGTTTGCGGCCTTATGTCCAGCGCGCACACGCCACTCCGCACCGAAATTCCAGAATCCGACAAATGGGATCTTACCCCCCTCTACGCCAACGATGCAGGCTGGGAGGAGGATTTTGCGAAACTCCAGAAGTCGTATGAGGAAGTCGCTGGATTCCGGGGACGCTTGGGCGAGTCGGCTGCCGGATTGGCAAAGTGTCTGGAATTTGAAAAAGGCATCGACCTGCTTGTCGAGCAACTGAACCAATACGCGGCCCTGAGCGTTTCCGGCGACAGCTCAAATGCCGAGGCTCTATCCCGCGAGGCCCGCCTGGACAGCCTGCTGGTGCGGGTCGGCGAGGCTTTTTCCTTCATCTCGCCTGAGATTCAGGAAATCCCTGATGAAAAATTCGAGGCCTTTCTGGCGGATACCGCTCTTGCGGATTGGACAATCCCGCTCCGCAAATTGCGCCGCCGGAAAAAGCATACCCTGAGCGCAGCGGAGGAACGCCTGCTGGCGCTGGGCTCATCCGCCGTGCGCGGACACAGCGAGACATTCTCCCAGCTCACCAATGTGGACATGCTTTTTGGAAAGCTGAAGGACGAGGATGGCAACGAACGGGAACTCACCCAGAGTTCGTTCTCCTCATTTCTTCAGCAACGGGATCCCTCCGTTCGCAAGGCGGCATTCCATCAGTTTTACAAAGAATTTTCCGAACATCGGTTCACGCTGGCATCCAGCCTTGCGAACTCGGTGCGGGCGGATGTTTTCGACGCCAGAGCCAGGAATTATCCCTCGGCACGGGAGGCCGCACTCTTCGCCGATGATGTGCCCACGACGATTTACGACAACCTCATCTCGACCGTGCGGGGCAATCTGGATGCGCTTTTCCGATATTTCGAACTCCGCCGCCGCGTGCTGAAACTCGAGGAGATCCACCACTACGACACCTATGTGACCATGGTCGGCAATGTGAAGACCAATGTCTCGTGGAATGAAGCCGTGGAACGAGTGATGTCCTCCCTCACCCCGCTTGGGACCGAATACACAGACACCCTCAGGCACGGCCTGCTCGATGGCCGTTGGTGCGACCGCTACGAGAACAAAGGCAAGCGCAGCGGGGCCTTTTCCAACGGCACATTCACGAGCCCGCCTTACATCATGATGAACTACAAGGCGGATGTTTTTTCGGATGTCTACACGCTCGCGCACGAGGCTGGGCATTCGATGCACACCTGGTATGCGCGGGGAGCGCAGCTTTACCAGAACTACGGATATCCCATTTTCCTTGCCGAGGTGGCGTCCACTTTCAACGAGGTGCTCCTCACCGAGCATCTGCTGAAAACGACCGATGACCGCGCGATGAAGGCGTTTATTTTAAACCGCCAGATCGACGATATTCGGGGCACGCTTTATCGGCAGACGATGTTCGCCGAATTCGAGCGCGAGGCCCATGCAGCCGAGGAGGCAGGCGAGGCGCTGACTTTGGAGAGTTTCAAGGGCATCTATCGAAAGCTCTTGAACGACTACTTTGGCCCGCGTTTTGCGATCGATGCTGAACTGGAGCTCGAGTGCCTACGAATCCCTCATTTCTACAACGCGTTCTATGTTTACAAATACGCCACAGGCCTCTCGGCCGCCGTGGCACTAGCAACCCAAGTTCTGGAAACAGGCGACGCGACCCGCTATCTCGGATTTCTCCGTAGCGGTGGCAGTCGCTTCCCGGTCGAAACCCTGCGCGAAGCCGGCGTGGATATGAGCACTCCCGCGCCCGTGCAAGCCACGCTGGATTTGTTTTCGAAGCGAGTCGCCGAACTCGAAGAACTTATCGGATAGGTCCCCATTGGGTGTGTCGAAATTGGCACTTTGGCGAACGACTTTTTGCTCGCCGAAAAAGACTCCTCAAATACAAAGGGGACAGGGAATTTTATGAAAAAGGACAAATCAATCAGCTTTGAACAGGAAATCATCGACCAACTGAAATTCGGCCTCGCCCGCGATTCCGTATCCGCCTCGCGCCGCGAATGGTGGATCGCCACTTCCAAGGCGATTCAAAAAGTCATCATCGAACGCATGATGAAAACATTGGCCGTCCATTCGGAAGGCAATGTGCGCCGGGTTTACTATCTCTCCATGGAATTCCTCATGGGCCGGCTTTTCGTGAACAACATGATCAACGCCGGTGTGTTGAAAGAAGTCTCGGAAGCTTTAGAAAATCTCGGCCATCCGCTCGAGGAGACCCGCGACGAGGAATACGACATGGCCCTCGGCAACGGCGGTCTCGGCCGCTTGGCCGCTTGTTTTCTCGACTCCCTCGCCACGCTGGACCTCCCCGCTGTCGGCTATGGCATCCACTACGAATACGGCCTCTTCAAACAGGAATTCCGCAACGGATACCAAGTGGAACTCCCCGACGCCTGGATTCAATATGGCTCTCCATGGGAAATCATTCGTCCGCAGCACTCGCAGGAAATCCCAATTTACGGACATGTCGAGACGCATACCGACGGCCTTGGCAAGACGAGCAGCGTGTGGTCGGACTTCCGCAAGCTCATCGGCATTCCCTACGATATTCCGATCCCCGGCTACGGCACCGAGACGGTGAATTTCCTCCGCCTGTGGGAGTCCAAGGCCCCCGAGGAGTTTGATTTCGAAGCCTTCAATCGCGGCGGCTACGAGCAGGCCGTGCAGCAAAAAAACATGGCTGAGACGGTCAGCAAGGTCCTTTACCCGAACGACCACACCGAAGCCGGTAAGGAACTTCGCCTCATCCAGCAATACTTCTTCGTCGCTTGCTCACTGCGCGACATCATCCGCCGCTTCGAAAAAGACAACACCGACTGGGAAAACTTCCCTGATAAAGTGGCCATCCAGCTCAACGACACCCATCCTGCCATCGGCGTCGTGGAACTCATGCGCTTGCTCATCGATGAAAAAGAACTCTCATGGCCGAAAGCCTGGGGAATCGTGCGCCGCACATTTGCTTACACGAACCACACGCTCATGCCAGAGGCTCTCGAAAAGTGGAGTGTCAGCCTCTTCCGCAAAGTCCTGCCGCGCCACCTGCAGATCATTTTCGATATCAACAAAACTTTCCTTGATGAAGTCGAAGCCAAATGGCCCGGCGATACGGACAAAAAACGCACCCTCTCGCTCATCGAGGAAGGCCACGAACAAATGGTCCGCATGGCCCATCTCAGCGTGGTCGGAAGCCATTCCGTGAACGGCGTAGCCGCCCTTCACACCCAGCTCCTCAAAGATCAACTGTTCCCGGAATTCGACGCCCTCTATCCGAACAAATTCCAAAACAAAACAAACGGCATCACACCCCGCCGATGGCTCGTGGCCTGCAACCCGCGTCTCTCGGACCTCATTTGCCGCCACATTGGACATGGTTGGGAACGCGACCTCGACAAGCTTCGCAAACTCGAACCCCTGGCCGATGACGCCTCATTCCGCGAGGAATTCATGGCCGTCAAGCACGCCAACAAGGTGCGCCTCGCCGGAAGAATCCTCAACGAGTGCGGCGTGAAGGTCGATCCGACGGCGCTCTTCGATGTGCAAATCAAGCGCCTTCACGAATACAAGCGCCAGCATTTGAATCTCCTGCACATCCTCGCGCTCTACCGCCGCCTGCTGCAGAACCCGGATCTCGACATCCCGCCGCGCGTTTTCATTTTCGCAGCCAAGGCTGCTCCTGGCTACGAAATGGCCAAGCGGATCATCAAGGCGATCAATGCCGTCGGCTCCAAAATCAACGCCGATACCCGCATTCAAGACAAACTCAAAGTCGCCTTCATGCCGAACTACCGCGTCTCGCTGGCGCAGCGTATCGTGCCCGCCGCCGATCTTTCTGAGCAGATTTCAACCGCCGGAAAAGAAGCTTCGGGAACGGGCAACATGAAACTCGCCCTCAACGGCGCGCTCACAATCGGGACACTCGATGGCGCGAATGTCGAAATTCTCGAGGAAGTCGGTGAAGAAAACATCTTCATCTTCGGCAACACCGTCGAGCAAGTGCACGAACTCCTCGCCAAGGGCTACAACCCCGGCGACTACTACCGAGCAAACCCCGAACTCGCCGCCATCATCGACTGGCTCGGCTCGGATTATTTCACAGGCAACGAAAGCCGCGACATCCTCACACCGCTTCGCGACAACCTGATCTACCACGATCCCTACCTCTGCCTTGCGGACTTCGCCGCCTATAACGACGCGCAGGAAAAAGTCTCCGCCGCATTCCAAGACAAAGCCCGCTGGGCGAAAATGGCCGTGCTCAATACCGCACGCGTCGGCAAATTCTCTAGCGACCGCACGATCAGCGAATACGCGAAGGACATCTGGAAACTCAAACCGGTCAAAGTGCCCTGAGACCCGCTTGGGAATGACACTCCCGCAGCTCACAAAACGCGCGGATGAGGGAAATTCCCTCACCTTCTCCGAGATTCAATCGGCCTGTGATTTGCTCCTCGATGAGGGGCAATCCACCGAGGTGCGGGCGGATTTCCTGCAGGCTCTGCACAAACGCGGGGAGTCGGCGGAGGAAATCGCGGACTTCGTCGAAGTCCTCTTGGAGCGCGCTGTAAAGTTGCCGTTCTCAGGTTCAGGCTGCATAGATGTCTGCGGCACCGGCGGAGACCGCGCGGGCTTTTTCAACATCTCAACCGCCTCCATGTTCGTGCTCGTCGGAGCCGGAGCCAAAGTCATCAAACACGGGAACCGCGGCATCACCTCGAAATCCGGTGGAGCCGATGTGCTCGAAGCCCTCGGCGTGAAAATCGACCTGCCCCCGGAGGCCCTAGCCACTGCCTTGGAAGCGGCCGGTTGCTGCTTCCTGTTCGCACCGGCCTGCCATCCCGCATTCCGAGCAGTCGTCCCGGTCAGAAAGCTTCTCGCCCAACGCGGCAGTGCCAGCATTTTCAACATCATCGGCCCCCTGCTAAATCCTGCCAGACCCGAGTTCCAACTCGCGGGAGTCTTCAATCCCGATCTCATCAAAACCTACGCCGGAGTTTTTCAAAAACTGAAGCGCACCCGCGCCTGGGCCGCCCATGGAACAGGACCGAACGCCCTCCAAATCGACGAAGTTTCGCCACTCGGCAAAACCATGGTTATGGCCCTCGAAAATGCCTCTCTCAGCGAGTTTGAAATCCATCCGCAAGATGTCGGAATCACCGCCATGGCCCCCGAAGCCCTCCTCGGAGGCGACGCCGCCGAAAACGCAAGAATCCTGCTCTCGATTTTCGATGGCTCTGACCGCGGCCCACGCCGCCAAGCCGTCCAAATCAACGCCGCCGCCGCCCTGGTCGTTGCCGGAACCGCCCCCGACCTTCAATCCGGATGGAACCTGGCGGAAGCCTCCCTCAACGAAGGCCGCGCCATGGCATCGCTCCAAGCGCTGCAAAAAGCCTCGACGCTTTAGAAGTCCCCACCGCATGTGGGTGGGTTGACAAATGGACGAATTGGACTTGTCCGGAATTCAGCAGAATTAACCACAGAGGACACAGAGAGCACAGAGAATGAATTGTTTGCACACCGAACGGGCCCTGCTACAGAGCCCATTCTGATAATTCTGTTCATTCTGTCTAAAAAATCAGCTCGCTGAGGAGTGGCGCACTAGTCGATAGAGCGGAATCGCCACCAGCATTCCGAGGACGGGGGCCACCAGGTATATCCAGAGGTGCTGGAGATTTCCAGAAACGATGGCTGGGGCGAGTGAGCGAGCGGGGTTCATGGAGGCTCCGCAGATGGGGCCTGCGAAGAGGGCTTCGAGCGCGATGACGGCTCCGACGACAATCCCGGCGGTGATTCCTTTTTCTTTGGCCCCGTGGGAGACATTCAGGATGACGAACATCAGGATCGCAGACAAAATAAACTCGAGCACAAAGGATTGCATGAGCGAGCCGATTGGTAATGTGGCGCCCAGAGTTACATTTTGAGAAAATAAAAAGTGGAGCGTCAGGCTGGCCAGCAGGGCGCCGGACACCTGGGCGGCGATGTAGAGGAGGACGCTGGCAAAAGGGAACAAACCTGCAGCGGCGAAGGCCAGTGTCACGGCGGGATTCATGTGCGCGCCGGAAACATCGCCGAGAGTGTAGATCATGGCTAAAACGATCAGACCAAAAGTGAGCGCCACGCCCAGATGAGTGATCGCCCCGCCGGATTCGGCGTTAATGACGATCGCTCCCGTTCCTGCGAAAATGAGAGCGAAAGTCCCTAGGAATTCCGCCAGAAACTTGCGGAGCGCGTCGAGATGCTTCATTTCGCGAGGTCCTGCCCTTGGCGGAGGCCTGCGGCGTAGGCTTCGAAGACGAGACGGATTTGATCCCGCACACGGCGGAACTCGCCAAGAACCTCTTCCTCGGAACCAACAGCATGGGCGGGATCACTGAAGCCCCAGTGGTAGCGCCTGACCTGGCCGGGAAACATCGGGCAAACTTGATCGGCGTTGCCGCACACGGTGATGACGGTATCAACCGGGCGGTTTAAAAACTCTTCCAGATGCTTCGAATGGTGACTGCTCAGGTCGATGCCGATTTCGCGCATGACTTCGATCGATTTGGGGTGGACATATCCGGCAGGTTTTGAACCCGCGCTGGCGACTTCGATGAGATCGCCTGCGGCTGCTCGCAAGATGCCTTCGGCGATATGACTGCGGCAGGAATTCCCCGTGCAGAGGATGAGAACAAGAGGTTTGGTGGTCATGTTTTAAAAAATCAGCAGCAACCGGAGCCGGAACAGCAGCCTTCGGATTCTTGTGCAGGAGCGAGACAGATGTCCTTCGCGAGGCAATCCGTGTGTTTCGTGGAAAGAAAAACAACAACAGACTCCCCATCGACAGAGAGGGATTCGACAGGAAACTGCGAAATGAGCCCGTCTTCGTATTCGAGTTCCACCTCGAGATCCTCCCCCTGAAAGAGCGGAGCGGCCCGGTCTATGATGTCCGCCAGTTTTCCAGCCGGGAGACGGTGGTCCGTGTCGTCGGCCACCCAGGCTTGCAGGCAGAGAAACGAGGTTTTGCGGAAGGTGGCTCCGCAATCGAAGAAGGTCTTGTCCACACGCCCGACTTCGGTGATGTGGGCGTGCGCAGGGACAATCCCGCCATCCGGCAGCACGAATCTGAGGTTGAGTGTGGGATTTTGTTTGAGTGAAGCAACGAAGGTGCTGGATTTCATAAGATTTTATTTGGTGTTTTTGCCAATGATAAGGTTCGTCTAACAAGCCTCACAGCGTTGCTGCAGGCTTTGATTCAGTTTGATGAGGTCGATGCAGCGGAAGAACTCGAGAAAGCACGGACAGGCGATCTGGTAAAAGACACTCACCCCGCGCTTTTCGGACTGCAACAAACCCGCTCGCTTCATGAGCGAAAGGTGCTTTGAAAGTGTAGTGACATCGCATCCCGCAAGAGTCGTGAGATCGTTCACGCACATTTCACCCCGTGTGAGCACCTCCATTACAAGAAGGCGTGTGGGGTGGGCCATCGCCTTGACGATAGTAGACCGATCATGTGCGGAGCGTCTGGCTGTTTTCAAATCCATCATTTATTTGGCAAAAATGCCAACTAACAACCAGAGCGTCAATGGCATTTTTGTTTATCGCAAAAAAGCCGTGCAAACCTTGAAACGCTTGTGAGAATTCACAGTCGAGAATGAAATTCATCCCTGTCCTTCTTTCGATCATCGTCCTTCCTGTTTTTTTGAATTCCTGCGCGACTTCGCAGCAGGCGCTGGCACCTGCAGGCATAGCCGCTCAAATGGCGAAACAAGGCGTCCCGGCATCCACCCAAAAGCGTGTTCAGGCAGGACGCGTGCTGGATTTTGACGACATCATGAGTCTGGCAAAGGCTGGGGTTTCCGACAAAGCCATCGTGGCCTACCTGAAAAGCACCAAGGCACCCTACAAATTCACCACCGCCCAGCTGGAGCAACTCTCCAATGCCGGTGTGGGTTCAACTCTTGTGAACTACCTTGGACAATCAGTCGGCTACTACGAGGCCTCGAAGCGCAATCAACTCGGCGGAAGCAAATGGGACCGCCATCCATATTTCAACGACCCTTTCTTCTGGGGAGCGGCTCCGTTTGATTACGGCTTCCCGGGCGAATGGGCTGATCCCGGCATGGTCTTCGACACCCTTTGATTTGCGGATTCCGACAAGGCGTGCCTATTTAAGCTCCCATGGAAGCCGTCCAATATCGCATCGGTAACGAAAAACTCATCCGCGTCCTGGATGCCGCGAGCAATCGTTTGCGCTCGCTCCTGACGAAGCAAGGTCGTCCCCAAGGCGCGCTCCGCGTGGCTGTGATCGGCGGCGGTTGCTCGGGGCTCCAATACAAGATGGATCTGGTGGATGGCCCCGCGAACCGTGACATCATGGTCGAATCGAATCAAGTGCGCGTAGTGGTGGATCCGAAGAGCGCGCTCTTCGTGAGCGGGTCGGAACTCGATTTCAGCGACGACCTGCAGAAAGGCGGCTTCAAGGTCACGAATCCCAATGCCGTGGCCCATTGCTCCTGCGGCGAGAGTTTTTCGGCGTGAGCGACCACTTCGCCGAACTCGGTCTACCTCGAGCCGCATGGATCGACCCCGAGGAGGTCAAATCCCGTCACCACCAGTTGATGGCTTCGAGCCACCCCGACAAATCGCAGGGCGATGGAGACCGCGCCACAAGACTGAACGAGGCGCGCCGCATTCTGGAAAAACCGGCGACAAGACTGCGCCATCTTTTGGAACTCGGGTTCCCGGGATTTCAATCGAATGAAAAACCACAACCCGACTGGGACTTGTTTTCAAGAACCGGCGAGGCAGCCAGACTCGCCGCGCAAGTTGCATCCACCCAAGCCTCGGCCACCAGTCCCCTCGCCCGGGCCGTCGCAAACAAACAAGCCACCGATGTGCGCCGGAAATTGACGGCTTTAAATGAGGAGCTCGCACAGCACGCCCAGGGTCTGGAGCAAAAAACCAAATCGCTCGACCTCGCCGACGCGCAGGCCTTTTCCAACTTGGCCGAGGAGTGGACTTTTTTGAACCGCTGGCAATCCGCGATCCACGAAGCCGCCGCAACACTCCCATGAACCCGGCGAAGGTTTTCGGGCATATCTGAGCGCAGGCTTTTTCTTCCCCGTTCGAGCGTGTCTGGCTAGGATTCGAAACGAATGATCAAGGTCGAAAAACTCACAAAGCGCTTCGGGGGATTTACCGCTGTGGATGGCATCGATTTTGAGGTGCAGAAAGGCGAAATCGTGGGATTTCTGGGACCCAATGGCGCCGGCAAAAGCACGACGATGCGCATGCTTTCTGGCTTCCTCCCTCCAACTTCCGGAAAAGCCGAGGTTGCTGGATTTGATGTTTTTTCGGACTCACTCCGCGCCAGGGAGCATATCGGCTACATGCCGGAAAATGTCCCGCTTTACCTGGACATGCGGGTGCATGAGTTCCTTCGCTATCGAGCGGCTCTGAAGGGCGTTCCCGGTCGGCGACTCAAGGAACGCGTGGGCGATGTGTTGGAGCTTTGCGGACTGAAAGATGTGGAGAAGAAACTGATCGGGAACTTGTCCAAAGGCTACAGACAACGCGTCGGCCTGGCGGATGCCATGAGCCATGAACCCGACCTGCTGATCCTTGACGAGCCAACAATTGGATTGGATCCGAATCAAATTCGGCTTGTTCGCGACCTGATCCGCAACTTGCGGTGCCACCATACGATTCTTCTCTCAACCCATATTTTGCCTGAGGTGGAAATGCTCTGCTCGCGGGTTATCATCATCAACAAAGGCCGCATCGAGGCGCTCGATACACCTCAAAACCTCCGCGCCCACCTCGGTCAGGCCGGGCACATTCTTTTTGATGCCATTGTTTCCGATGCCCAAGCGGCGGCATCCACCCTGCGAGGGCTCGAATCCGTTCAAAGCGTGTCGCACCGTGCGGATGGCGAGTGGACTGTTTTCATGATTTATCCCCAACCGGGCCATGACCCGAGGGAGTCTCTTTACAAGCAGGCGGTGGACAATAAATGGAGGGTCCGAGAGATCAGTCGTCCACCGGTTTCGTTGGAGCAGGTTTTTGCCGAAGTCACAGGAGGAGAGGAAAGCTGATGCCATGAGAAAGTTTTTGATTCTATTCGGCCGCGAAGTTTCGAGTGCCTTTCACCAGCCTCTGGCCTATGTGGTGCTGTTTTTTTTCCTGATCGTGACGGGCTTCAATTTCCAAGCCGGAGTCACACTGCTGGACACTGGCGGGGGCACCGTCACGATGGTCCAGGCATTTTTTAACACCGTGTATTTCTGGTTTCCCTTCGTGTTGGTTTTTCCGCTCATCACCATGAGGGTCTTTGCGGAGGAGGCAAAAATGGGAACCATCGAAACGCTGATGACCGCTCCCGTGCGCGATTTCCAAGTCGTGTTGGCCAAATACGCCGGATGTTTGTTTTTCTACATCATCCTTTGGGCGCCCAGCTTGATTTACTTCCTGGTCTTTCAGGAGATCACTGGCGTGAAGGCCGCTGAAGCCGTTGGAAGCTATGTGGGAGCCTATGCCATGCTTCTTTTGATGGGTCTGCTTTTCACCGCGATCGGATGCCTGGCCTCGGCACTCACGGACAACCAGATCGTCGCAGCAATCATCTCCTTTGCGGCAATTCTGGGGTTCTTTTTTCTGGGACTTCTTTCCTTTCTGCTGCCTTCGACGGGCACATTCCTGCGGGAGTTGACCTACTACCTTTCGCCTGTTGAACACATGATGGATTTTTCGCAGGGACTTTTCGACACGCGACCGGTGGTCTTTTACCTCAGTTCCACCCTTCTGCTCCTCTTCGCGACATACCACATCTTTCAATACCGCCGCTGGAAATCATGAAACCGCCGCGCACTGGAATTAAAATCAGTATCGGCCTGCAAGTTCTGGCCGTGCTGGTCATTTACGCACTGGTAAACTACCTCGGCTTTTTGCACTACGAGCGGAGCGACTTTTCGCGGTCGCAAAAGTTCTCTCTCGCCGGCCAGACCCGTGCGGTCCTGAAGGAATTCAAAAAACCGCTGGAGATCATTATCGTTTCCTCGCCCACCTTTCTTTCGCCAGTGAGCCAAATTTTCGGAGACCTCCGGAGCCTAATGAACGAGGTGCTCTTCAACAAACGAACCGGCCTGCGTGTGGAGTATGTGGACCCCACGCGGAATCTTTCCCGCATCCAGGATTTGCAGGCGAAATACAAGCTCACGAGCTTGGACAACCTCATCATTCTCGACTACGAGGGCCGCCACCGCCTCCTGAATATCGCAGAGATGGGCGAATTCGACCTCACTCCCCTCGCCCAAGGCGGGCAACCGGTCCTTCTCGCCTTCAGGGGCGAGCAAGTGCTCACAAGCGCCCTTGTGGCCTTGCTGAAGCCTGACTCCGAGGTTGTTTACTTTCTCACTGGCCATGGCGAACCGAACCCCGCGACAGACCTCTCGAACCTCTCCGAGGCCATCAGTCAACAGAACGCCGTCGTCAAAACCCTCTCCCTGTCATCTACCGACACCATACCCTCCGATGCCTCTGCGTTGGTTCTCGTGGCACCGAAATCGGACCTCGATGAACGGGAAATGGCCGTCATCAGCGCCTGGCAGCGGAATGGGGGCAAAATGCTCGTCCTTCTTGACCCGAACAGCTCCACTCCACGCCTGCATTCGCTCCTTACGAACTCGGGCATCACCCCGCGCGACGACCGTGTGCTGAGATTGATTCAACTTCCCATGGCCACCGGAATCCTTCGCGATGTGACGGCCCATGTTTTGCCGAATGCCGAAGTAACCCGCCGCCTTGAGGGGATGAACATCCTTTTCCCTGGAGCCACGCAATCCCTCGCCTTCGACCAGGCTCTCGCCCAGAAGGAAAAAATCCGCATCCGGCCCCTTGTGGAGGCCGCCGAGGAGTTCTGGGGCGAGACTGCCTACCTTCCGAACCAACCCGGCGGAGTGGCCTACCAGGATGGCGTTGATAATGGTCAACCGCTCATCATTGGCGCCTCCGCGGACCGTGATGCCGTGGAAAACGACCTCGTCGGCATTCAAAGCTCGCGCCTCATCGTCATAGGCTCATCGCAATTCGCCTTCAATGCCGGCCTCAGCCGTTCAGGCCTCGACCTCCTCGTCGGCTGCGTGAACTCGCTCATCGACCGGGGCAGCGTGAGCGGCATCACCCCCAAAAATGCGACCCGTTTTTCACTTCAGCTCACCGACATTCAAATGTCTCGCCTCGCCCTCCTGGTCGTTGTCGGCATACCTCTATTGGCTGCGATTCTTGGGCTACTCGTCTGGTTGAGACGCCGCGCATGAACCGCATCGCCACCATCCTTCTCGTTCTTGCAGCCACTGGCCTTGCGGTCTTTGTGGGCACAACACACCGCTGGCGCTTTTCCACCGAACGCGTCATTCAACCTGGCACCTCCCTGTTTGTTTTCGATCCGGATGACATCACGGGCATCAGCATCAAAAACGGTGACCAATCCTTCCGCATCCAGCGCTCGGACGATGGATGGCATCTCACGAAAGGTTTGGAAGATTCTGCATCCCCCGAAGCCGTCGCCGCGCTGATCCAAACAGCGCTGGAAACACCAGTCCTCGACAGGATCGATGACTCGGAAATCCGCGATGACAAAAACCTCTCCGGCTACGGTGTGCTCAAAAGCAGCCTGCAAATCGACTTCAAAGGCGACAAGCCACCTTCATTGCTCATCGGAAAAACCAGTCCAGACGGCACGCGGCAATATGTCTCCTTTGAAAATTCCAAGACTGTTTACTTGATCCCGAAAGACATCGTTCGCCTCCTCACTTTGCCAATCGAAAACTACCGCGACCGCCGCATCCTGCCACTCGACCCCGCGCAGATCGAACGCATTGTGTTTCGCAGGGGAAACTCCACACTGGAACTGCAGCGCGATGGCGATGGATGGAAAATCCTCCGCCCCTTGAGCGCGCCTGCCGATGCGGCCGCAGTGGATGATCTCCTCTCAAAAATTCACGCCTTGCGGCTTGAGAACTTCCAACTGGAAAACAAGCCCTCCTCGTCAGGGGATTCGCGCCTCGACCCCTCTGCAGAAGTCCAATTTTCCACCAACTCCGGAACCTCTCCCCATGTGATCCAAATCGCAAACCCCACTGCCGATTCGCCCGCCACCGTGCGCTTGGAAGGCCGGAAAATGAGCGGCACTATTCCCACCGAGGCCACATCGCTTTTCTCTCCAGATATCGAAACCCTCCGCGACTCGGCCTTGCTCCGCATCAATTTGGACTTGGTCGATGTCATCCGCGTCGATCGCAACGGCGCGCAGCGAGACATTACCCGCACCCGCGATGGATGGTCCGAAGAATCTGAAAATGTCCAAAACATTGCAAAAAACCTCGCCCGCACAAAAGTCTCCGCGCGTCTCCCAGCCACGCCCTCCGAGATTCAAAAGAGTGGACTCGACAAGCCTCAAGCAAGCATCACCTTCATTTCAGTGCTTTCCGAAAACACACCCGAAGCCACGGCAGGCGAGCATGTCGTCGCGGGCTTCAAGATTGGCACACCGCTCCCTGATGGACAGCTGCCCGTTCTGGTCGATGGGACGCCCGAGATTCGACTCGTGCCTGCCGACCTCTTGAATTCGCTGCCCTGAGGAGCTACTGGGATTCCTCGAGCGTTTTGTAGTTGGTGTAGGTAGTTGGTGTAGCCAGCGGCACCAGGCGAGTAAAATGTCGCGGCGTCGGGCTCGTTCAGTTCAGCGCCAGCGCGAATACGCTCGGGAAGGTCAGGATTTGCCAGGAAACTTCTTCCAAAGGCCACAGCGTCGATTTTTTGCAAAGAAATAGCCTCGGAGGCATCATCCGCAGTGTAGCCCATGTTCGAGACAAGGACGCCGGAGAAGTTTTCGCGAACGGGCGTGAGCACATCGGCGTGCTGCTCACCGAGCAGGTCAGCACGCATGACATGGAGGTAGGCCAAATGAAGTCCATCGAGACGCTTGGCCAGCCATGTTGCCAAGGACACGGGATCGCTGTCGGACATGCTATTGAAGCTGTTCAGCGGAGAGATGCGAACGCCCAACCGATTGGAATCCCAGACGGACGAAACGGCTTCGAGAATCTCCAGCAAAAACCGGGCGCGGTTTTCTATGGGGCCGCCATAGGGACCAGTGCGCTTGTTGGCGCCATCACGAAGAAATCCGTCGATCAGGTAGCCGTTGGCGGCGTGGATTTCGACGCCATCAAAGCCGACGAGCTTGGCGTTTTCGGCGGCCTTTTTGAAACCGGCCACTATTGCAGGTATCTCTTCATCGCGAAGTTCGCGCGGGATGTCGTAGGGCTTCTTGCCATCCGGCGTGTGCACCTCATCGTTCGTGATTGGCAAGGCGCTGGGAGCCACTGGCTGTGCGCCTCCATTAAAAAACGAGGGACACGCGCGACCGCCGTGCCAGAGCTGGAGAAAGATTTTCCCGCCCTTGGAATGCACGGCATCTGTCACTTTGCGCCAACCGGCAATCTGGGCTTCGGAGTAAATTCCTGGCTCGGCATAAAAGGCCGAGTTTCCTTCGATGACCATGGTGGCCTCGGCAATGATGAGACCCGCAGAAGCCCTCTGGGCGTAGTATTCCGCCATGAGGTCGCCAGGCACATGCCCGGCTTCGGCCCTGCAACGCGTGAGAGGCGCCATGAAGATGCGGTTGGGCACTTCGAGAGCGCCAAGCTGGAGAGGTTGGAAGAGTGCAGAGTTCGACATGCGATTAGTTTTTGCTGGTGATGAAATGCAGGAAGGCGCGGCGTGCGGCCAGCACTTGGATCAGGCCCAAGACCGACACAAGCAGAACGGGCGGCTGAAGCAAGGCGCCGGCTCCAAAGAAAAAGAAATTAAAGGCTGCGATATTCACAATGATCGGGCCTAAAATCAGCAAGCCGAGATTCCGTGTCCGAGGAAAAACAACAAGGAGACCACCGAGTATCTCCAGAACTTTGACAAAAGCCAAAAAGCCACCGAGGAACATCCCACTCATGAATAGAGCGGCAGGCGAGCCTTCGGGAGGCTTGGGTATGGCGATGAACTTCAGAAAGAAATTCAGCCCGAATACGATAAAAACGAAGCCCAAAAGGCCGGCAGTGAAGTTGTAGATGTGTTTCATGGATTTGCTTGGTGTTTACTGGAGATCAAAAAGAAGCACATTGGTCCTCGAGTTGGCAGTCAGTGTCAAAGTGCCGGATTTTTCTGTGGCTGCGGAATCCCCTGTGGCGAGTGTGATGCCGTTGACTACGACCGAACCCTCAGCAACCTGAAGCCATATGCCGCGCCCCTCGCGGACTTCGTGTTGAAGCGATTGCCCTGGCTCGAGAAGGATGCGGAAAATTTCAGCATCCTGCTGAATGCATGCAGAGCCCTCGCGGCCGTCGGGAGAAATGACCAGAACCTTGGGATCATCGGCGTGACGGTGCGAGGGATGCCACTCGGTATAGGAGGGCTTGAGACCATGCTCGCGGGGTTGAATCCAGATTTGCAGGAAGTGTGTGGACTCGCTGGCGGAAGGGTTGAACTCACTGTGCCTCACGCCAGTTCCAGCGCTCATGAGCTGAATCTGCCCAGGAGTAAGGATGCGTTCATTTCCAAGGCTGTCGCGATGGGCGAGCGCACCTTCCAAGACATAGCTGAAAATTTCCATGTCGCGGTGAGGATGCTCGGGGAAACCTCGACCGGCGGCGACGATGTCGTCATTGATCACCCGCAGGCTTCGGAAGCCCATGTGTGAGGGATCGTAGTAATCCGCAAAACTGAATGTGTGGCGACTACAAAGCCATCCGTGGTCGGCCAAACCACGCTCCGAGGAACGCCTCAAGGTGATCTCGGATGTTGGGACCTGAGTTTGCAAGTCCTCAGCCTACGGCAAATGAAGCCTTTTGGGGAATATCAGTTTTACCAAGAACAAAAGGCGAAATGCCGTAGCTGAATGTTGAAATGCGTTTCAGCGCACCACGCGGGCGCCACCGCCTTTCACGAACTTTTCGTCCTGCTTGGGAGTAGGCGCTTGGGGCTGCTCAAAAATGAAAGGAAATACTGTCTCCCCCCCAGTTTCCCAGGGCAACTTAAAACGGAAAATTCCTTGAACTATGCGTGCAATGCCTCCAGCACCATCTTCGGGTGTCGTTGGGCAACCAAAAGAAGCGCCTTCGCTGCCCCCTCTGGCTCTCTGCGCTTTTGCTCCCAATTTTGGACAGTGCGATGACTGACTCCAATCATCAGCGCAAATTCTGTTTGACTCAGGCCGAGATTGCTTCGAATTGAGTAAACATTCGGTCCGGCGATCTTACTGACTCGCAAGGCGTCGCCTTCACCTCGCCGTATTGAACCGGCCTGTTTGATGCTTTCGACAAGCAGAGAAAAGTCTTCCTTATTCATGATATTTCTTCGTTTACGAGATTGCGGAGAATGCACAGTTGATCGTGCGTCAAATCTTCCTGTTTGTTTTTTGGGTAGGCGAGCAGAAGATAGATTTCATTGTCCTGTATGAGGTAGTAAATGATCCGGATTCCACCGCGCTTTCCTCTTCCTTGTGCAGACCAGCGAATCTTCCGCAGACCACCGCTGCCTCGTATGATGTCCCCCGCTTCCGGGTTGAGGGCGAGAGTAATCTGAAAGCGTCGGTAATCGGCTTCCTCCAAGAGAAAGTCAATCTGCTTCGTAAAGATAGGCGTTTCGACGAAGTGCACATGTTTCCACATACGCCATTGGCGTAGTCGCGTCAAGTTCTGTTTTCTGCCGAGTGTCAAAGATCAGCCACACTGCGTGCTTGGCGTGCGGGCTGCGCGAAAGCACAAAAAATGACAAGCACTCGTGTTGGCTTGGCTGCAGCACATGGATGCAGTTGGAGGGCTCGTGCCTCGCCTCCGCTACACCCTTAAACGTTCGGCTGTATTTTATTGCCTTCGACCTTCATCGAAATCATAAAAATCAAAAAGCGTTTGAATCTCAGCTCGGTTGCCCAGGCCGATACTCTCTTTCTCTCTCTGGACTAGCTCACTGTCGTCGTCACGCCACCCCCGCTTTTCCATGAATAGGTTCCAGATGAAAACCTCTTCATTGTTGGGCCGACGGCCATTGACGTAACACCATTCAAGAATCTCTAGCAGCCTGTCGGAGTTAAAAATCTGAAGCTCCCAAAATCCGGATTTCTCATTTTTAAAAAACTGGGTCTTTTGATTTTTGCAGGGCTACATTCGGTCATCGGAGCTTCATCTTTATCAAAGGAG
>JBILWM010000191.1:0-3096 GCA_044369905.1 Terrimicrobiaceae bacterium
AATGCCAATATGTGGGGGGCTGGTAAGTATACCGATGGCACCCAACACTTCAGATACCCTTGGCAAGAAGAACCGAACTGCGGGTCTTGCCATGTCGGCGATGCTAATCTCAGCAATTCCAGCCAAGGGTACTTCAGTGCTGGCGTCATGAAGAAAGCTTTTGATGCCAATGATGATTCCCAACGCTCAAGAGATCCCATTGATGTCCGTTTTTCAGTGATGCCATTTAAGGAAAATCGTCTGGAGAAACTTGGTGACAACCAATACACCTTTGCTGAGAAAGAAGTTTCCAACGTTTTATATCGTAAAAGCTTTGATGTTCATGGCTCAGGAACCGGGAATGATATTTCCTGTTCCGCTTGTCACGGCGGCTCACATGCTATCTGGCCAAACCCGGACTCAAACGCGAATGATAATTTGGCCGCAAAACAGCTGCAGGGCTTTATGTAAGCGGTTTTAAAAAGGCGCAGGTATCCGGCGATGAAGATAAAAACCCATCTATTCCTGTAAGTTATTTTTATGTCAATCTGAGGCGCCGAAGAATAACCGGGGTTGCGTACTGATTTTGGTGTTTGAAGGTGCTATACGAAGGATGTCAAGATGCGGTAAAAAGTCACCGCCAATAAAACCGGCACGGCATCGGCCAAACCTGCAAGTTACCTCCGATGCCATGCCCCACACAGTGCATTGCGCCTGTGCAGAGTCAGTATTTCATGAACAGTCTGCTCTGTCTATTTCGTTGGCGATATTGGAAGCCATTGATGGATCTCACCTGCCGATTTTTCCTTTGCGCCCGCTGCCGAAAACAAGTCTTTATCTGTCGCCGCTGCGATCGAGGACAAATCTATTGTGCGGATGGGTGCGCCAAAATTGCTCGAAGCCAGTCAGTACGGGAAGCAGGCCGCCGTTATCAACAAAGCCGTCAGGGCCGTTTTAAACAAGCGGAGCGACTGCGCCGTTTTCGTCGTCGCAAACAAAATGTAACGCATCAGGGTTCCGAGTTAGCCAGCGAAAATGATCTACTAAACTCGAACTCGACGAAGGTTGAAACGCCTATGGTGACTGGCCATGCCAGCACCCTTCAGTGTCATTTTTGCGGCGCCCGTTGTTCTGAATTCGTTCGTAACAACTTTCTTCACCGTCGCCGGGTTCCTGTTTTTGTCCAACTCAAGCAAAGAGGAACCCCGCGTGGCCATTCCCCCTGAACTCGAAGCGCAAATTCTGCGCTATTATCATGCCGAAAAATGGCGTGTTGGCACGATTGCCGCTCAACTGCATGTCCATCATAGTGCCGTTTCCCGTGTGCTGGCCCAGGCGGGTTTGCCACCTATCGGTGCGATACGCCGTGCATCGGCCATTGATCCTTATTTACCCTTTATTCTGGAAACCCTGGAACAATTTCCGACCTTAACGGCCAGCCGCCTGTATGGCATGGTCAAGGAGCGCGGCTATCCAGGCCGCCCGGATCATTTCCGGCACTTGATCGCGCTGCATCGGCCTCGTCGAAAACAAGAAGCGTATCTACGGTTACGCACCTTGCCCGGTGAACAATGCCAGGTCGACTGGGCACATTTTGATTACCTGCCAGTGGGTAACGCACGACGGCCCTTGATGGGTTTCGTCATGGTGCTGTCCTGGTCGCGGATGATTTATCTGCATTTTTTTCTGGGTGCTCATCTGGAAAATTTTCTACGCGGTCACATCGGCGCCTATCAGGCCTGGCAAGCCGTGCCGCGTGTTCATCTCTACGATAATTTAAAGAGCGCGGTGCTGGAACGGCGGGGGACGGCCATTCGCTTTAATCCCACGTTATTGAGTTTTGCAGGCCATTACCGATTCGAACCCCGTCCGGTCGCCGTGGCGCGGGGGAATGAAAAAGGCCGGGTGGAACGCGCCATTCGTTATATTCGCGATGCTTTTTTTGCCGGACGCACCTTTGCCGATCTGGATGATCTGAATGCCCAGGCCGAAACCTGGATGAATGGCGAAGCCGCCGACCGGCGTTGTCCAGAAGACCCTAACCTCACCATCCGCGAAGCGTTTGCTTTGGAAAGGCCGCATCTTTTGCCCTTACCTGAACAGCCTTATCTGACGGATGAAGTGGTCGCGGTTAAAATCGGCAAAACCCCTTATGCCCGTTTTGATCTCAACGATTACTCCGTCCCTCATGCCTACGTACAACGCCAACTGACCGTTTCGGCTGATCTAAAACAGGTTCGCATCCTGAACGGCCAAGAGGTGGTGGCGAATCATCCGCGCAGCTTCGACAAGGGTCAGCAAATCGAAATCCCACAACATATCGAGAACTTGGCCGCGCAAAAGCATCACGCCAGTCAGCATCGTGGAACGGATCGGCTAGCGCAAGCGGTCCCTCAAAGCCAGGATTTACTCAAACAAGCAGCGGAACGCGGTCAGCCCTTGGGGCGGATGATCCAGGAACTGCTGGGACTGCTGGATCGCTATGGTGTCGCTGAATTGACCGTGGGCATTCAGGAAGCACTGCAACGTGGCGTACCTCACCCCCATGCCGTCCGCCTGACCCTGGAGCGCCGCCGCGAAGCGCGTCAACTGCCGCCCCCCATCGAAATCAACCTGCCGGATCATCTACAAAAACGCGATAGCCCCGTTAAACCGCATAGCCTGACCAGCTATGACCAACTCGCGGAGACAGCCGATGACACCGATTGAACACTTGCGTCAGCGTGCTGAAGTCTTACGATTATATGGCTTACTGGCGCATTGGCACGAACTGACTGACACCACCGGGGTGGAAAACCTGCTGGACTGGGAAGAAGCCGAACGATCGCGGCGAAGCCTGGAACGCCGATTGGGCAGTGCGCATATTGGCCGCTTCAAGCTACTGGCCGACTTCGATTGGAGCTGGCCCGAATACTGCGATGAAGCCGCCATCCGCGAGTTGATGACCCTGGAGTTTTTAAAGACAGCGACCAACGCCATTCTGGTGGGGCCTAGCGGCCTTGGCAAAACCACCATCGCTCAGAATATCGCCCATCAAGCGGTACTTCAGGGGCATAAGGTACTCTTTACCACCGCCGGTCAACTCTTGGGTGAACTGACCTCGCTCGACAGTGATTC
>JBILWM010000085.1:0-10881 GCA_044369905.1 Terrimicrobiaceae bacterium
ACCTTGGCGCCGGATGCAACTCCTCCACGCACCCCGGCACGCCATCCCAAAAAGAGCTGGGAAAAAATCCTGCCGCATAAGCGAGGTTTAAAAGTTCATACCCAAATCAGGTGAAATGGCTCTGCGGGGGATTGCCTGACGCCGCCGGATTGGTTGGCGAGGGCGGCGCGTTCCTCGGATGAGGCTGTCGTGAACGCCGTGGCTCGAAATCCCAATACTCCGAAGCGGGAGTTGTTTCGGCTTTGGATGAAATTTCCGGAGGCGGCTGCGGAAAACCCTGTTGTCACGCTCTGGGAGTTCACCTCGTCAAAGTCCGTGTCCTCAGTGATCCCGAAGCGGGTTCTTGTTTCTATTTATCAAGGGTTTTTGATGCGATCTGGCATGAGTATACCGGAGGCGTTGATTCCGCTCGAGTGGCGCATTTATTTTCTACAAAGTAACGATTTCGAGCCACGGATTCCATTGCATTGGTTTGTGAGGGATCCGAATGTGGAAGTGAGGCTGGCGTTGCTTCAGAGGGCTTTGCAGGAGCGGTTTGAGAAATGTGGTCCCGCGCCTTTTCCTCTGGAGTCCTTGGAATTGCTACTGGCCGACGCTCCGCTGGTTATCCAGGAAGCGTTTGCTTGTGCTGTAGCGAAGAAGTGGATTGCCGTTGAGGAGGATAGCGTGGAATTTTTGGAAAAAACGGCACGCCATTTGTATTCTTTGGAACTGGAGATTTTGCATGAGCACCTGTCGCAGTGGGAGTGCCTGCCGCCGGATCTCATCGAGAATCTATCCATGCGTGGCGCTCCGCGCATTCTGGTGAACCTGGCATCCCTGCCGCGCTGCACGCCTGCCGATCACGAGCACTTGGCCATGAACGATTTCCCGGAAGTGCGTGCTGCTGTGGCTCGCTTCACGCGATCGACTGCGCTTCAAGAGCGGTTGTTTGGCGATCCTGCACCGGAAGTTCGCGCCGGATTGGCGTCCTCGCTGCACATCCCGGACGACACGCAGCGCCGTCTCATCTCGGTCAGAAATGCGCATATCCACCAAGCCTTGCTTAAAAACCCGCGAGTTCTTCCCGAGGGTTTAGCCTATTTGGCCAAACTTCCCTACACGGGATGTAAGAACCAGATTTTTGCACATACTAATGTTCCGCAGGATGTTTTCGATGAATTCATGGCCAATGGCCGCGAGCATGGCGTCTCCCAAGGCCACCTCGCCGCCAAGCCGGAGCGCCTCACTGCGGATCTCTACAAACGCCACAAGCACAATTTCGAGCCTTGCGTCCTGCTCGCCTACGCAAGCAACCCTCGCACCTCCGCTGCCATACTCGCCGAGTTGGCCTGCCACATGAGCCTTGAAATCCAGAAAGCGGTCAGTGACCTCGTCAATCCTACTTCCCGCGAGCAAAGCGCGGTATCCGACAGTCGCGCCAAAGCGATCATCGAGACCGTCTTGAATCACCCCGCCACCACAAGCGAACACCCGCTCCTGCGCTCTCCACGCATGAGCACAGAACAGGTGCTTCGGATTTTTGAAAACTCCCAATTCGAACCCGTCTTGCGATTCTCTTCTGTCCTCAATCGCCTCGCGTCCTTCCGTAAGCAGGGGTTCTTTTCCCAATACGCCGAGCTCTATCGCAAAGTCGCCGAGCCACTCACAGCCATGGTCCCGCATCTCCCTCCCAGCGCCCTCCGGCCCTTGACCAACCACAGCGAAACGCCCGTGATTATCCGTGAAATCATTAAAAATACGACGGATGGCAACATCCGGGCCAGCAACTTCGCGCAGAGCTACACCATCCCCCTCAGCGCGATCATGGAGGCATTTCCCGAAGCGTTTCCGTCCACCGGCGAACCGCGTCTCCAAGCCACCCCGCATCAAATTCTCCAAAAACTCGCCACCTCCCCATACTCCCTCTTGGCGCACTACGCCGACCGCTGCCTCGCCAGCCCACCCGAAAAGTGGGAAAAACTCGTCGGCCGATATCCCTCTGCGTAGACAGAATTAACAGAATTTCAGAATTATCCCGCCTTTTCGGTTGTGGTTAATTTCTCTGAATTCGGATTTAAAATTCTGTAAAATTCCGTAAATTCTGTCTAAAAATTCATCCATGCAGCGACTTTTATTGTCAGGTTGCCCAAATGCCGAAAATGGCTACGGATTCGCTGCCTTTCGGCTATCAATAAAAAAATCTCCCACCCTGTGGCATCTCATGCGGCAGCTGTCTGGTATAATAGGATACAAACAGCAGTAATTATTAATCAAAAATAAAACAACACCAGTAGATTGCTATTGCATCAACTAACAAAAATCAATATCTATTTTCCCTATGTTTTCCGTTTTTCCCTACACCAGTGCAGATGAGTTATTGGAAGAGTTGGTATCGCATCTTTCCGAGAAGCGAGAGAACAATCCATTGACTCCGTTGAAGGTCGTGGTGCCTTCAGTCCACTTTCGTGACTGGCTCCAGATTAAATTGGCCCGCAAGTTTGGTATTTGCATGGGGTTTGAATTCTCCATGCCGCAGGATTTTGTTACTGAAGTCTTCGCGGCAGCCGGCATTAAAAAGGCAGGCGAATGGTCGAAAAGGCGCTTGGAGTGGTCCGTTTTTGAGCATGGCCGGAATTTCCCCGGAGTCGGTGCTGCGGCATCGGTGAGGGATCGATTTGCCATGGCCAGGCTGGTGGCGGATCGCTTGGATCAATACGGCCATTTTCGTCCGGAGATGTTTGAGGCTTGGAGCCAAGGGCGTGGATTTCTGCAAAAGCCCGAGCACCGCGCCGAAGAGGCTTGGCAACGCGATCTCTGGAACAATCTTTTTGAAAAATTTGGAAAAGATCCGGGACTTATCCCGCAGCGCCTGAACAATACCGTGGCCGCTGCGAAATTGAGTGAGGCATTCCGCGCAGTCACGGTGATCGGAAGCGGCTCGCTCGATCCGCTCTTGGTGGAAACGCTTCATGTCCTCTCTGCAAGCGGAGCGGGAGTCGACATTCGTGTGATTCTTCCCTGCCTTGGTTACTTGGCTGATATCCGTAAGCAAAACCAGAGCGGGAATCTCGCCTTGCCGGATTCCTCATCGGATCCCGAGGACTTCGAGCTGGGAGCCGCGGTGCAAAACAATCCGCTCCTTGTCTCCATGGCACGCCATGCGGTGGGCGCCTTCGTTTTGATCGGCGAAAATGGACACCAATACGAGAACTGGCCAGATCCTGGCGATTTGGTTGATCAATCAACACCCAACACGCTTTTGAAGCACATCCAACAGGCAGTTCGTGCAAACAGCGAATACACCAAGGTGGGTGGACTCAATGCTGATGAGAGCCTGCGCATCCACGAGTGTTACGGCGCGCGCCGCGAGTTGGAGGTGCTGCGGGACGAGTTGCTGCGGGCATTTTCCGAAATTGAAGATTTAAAACCAGAGGATGTGCTCATCGCTGTTCCTTCTTTGGATGACTACGCACCCTTGGTGCCGGCTGTTTTTCACACAAAGGAAAATCCACTACCGGTGCGCCTCACCGAACTGCCCGCAAGCGAGGGCGACGAGGTTCTTGAGGGGCTTCTGGCTTTGCTCGAGCTGGCTCGTGGCGGTCGTGGCCGTGCGAGCGAGGTGCTCGATCTCATGCAACTCCGGGCCGTGCGCGAGGCGCTCGGGGTGGGGGAGGATGAGGCGAAACTGGAATTTCTCGCCGACAAATTCCGCGACAGCGGAATCACGCAGGGATTCGCGATTGGCGATGAGCAGCCTGGCGACTGGGAGTTCTCTATAAATCGTCTTGTGGCGGGCGAGTTCTTCGGTCCCCAGGAGCCGGAACAGTCACCCGAGGGTGGATTTCAACTCCCCGTCGCGGACAGCATGGGTTCGAATTTTTCCGAGCTGGAAACATTTCTCCAATGGCTCGCCGATCTTCGCTCCACGCTGCTCGATTGGCAAACAGCCGCATCCCCCGGCGAATGGACGGAACGCCTCAAGAAGGCCGCCGCCGCTTTGCTTGCTGGTGAAGATGGTCGCATGAGCGAGGCCGACAAAATCCTTCGCTTCCTTTCCGGCTTGGCTGTCACAACCCCCGTCGATGTCGCTGTAATCCTTGATTGGATGGAGTCCGAGACCGACGAAGCCAATCGCCGTGCGAGCATCTCCGGCGCCACACCATTTGGCCGCCTCAAGCAACTCCACAACACACCCTGCCGCGTGCTCGCCTTGGTCGGAATGCAGAACGACAACTTTCCTTCGCGCACAAAATCTCCTTCATGGGACCTCCTACGCGCCCAACCCAAAATCTGGGATCGCAACGCGCGTGTGGACGAACGCCAGATGGTCCTCGACGCCGTGCTCGCTCCTACCGAGCGCCTCATCATCACGGCTTCAACGCAAAACATCCGCACCAACAAAAAACAACCCTTCTCCACCTGCGTGGACGAACTCCTTGCCGCCGCACAGAAACTCGGCGTGGAACGCAAGACCCTTGTTCTCGAACACCCTCTCCAGCCGTTTTCTGCAAAATACTTCGAGCCCGGCAGCAATCTTCCAAAGCCATTTGGAGAGAAAGTTCGCGAGATTGCAATAGCGGCAAACAACAACTGCAAAGCCCCTCTTCCTTTTCACAAAGCCCCCTTCAAAGACAAAGAAATGCCGTCGGTCGAAATCACAGTCGCTCAGTTGGCCGCCTTTTGGAGGTCTCCTGCGCGTGGATACCTCAAAGCTCAAAAAATTGACCTTCCTCTGGAGGAGGACGACGACACCACACTCGACTTTTCTCCCGTCAATCTAGACAGCCTTCAAAAGTGGAAGTTAAAGAATGCCATTTTGAAAGAGCAGCTCTCTGGAATTCCTAATGAATCCCGCTCGAAAGCGCTTGCCGCCGCCGATCGCGGACTGCCGCCGGGCTTCTTGGCAGAAATCGAGTGGCAGGTTTTTCAAAAGATGGAGGCGATTGCTAATGAGATTAAAAAAGCAAAGCCCACCGATCGCATACTAGAGTTGGAAATTTCAGGTTGCCGGATTTCATGTCCCGTTCAGCTTTCGAATGACATAGTTTTCGTCGGAGATTGCGGAAAAATGAAGGAGGCCAGACACTTTCTGCCGTATTGGCTGACCGCTCTAGTCGCCGCCGCATCGGGCTTGATGGGAGGCCTGGCGATTTTTTATGAGGTGGACCCAGTGAGTGAACTTCGCTCTCCAGTAATCGATCCCGAAGACGCGAAAAAAATCCTCAAGGCGGTCCTCGATGGTTACCTACAAGGGCAACATCGACCGCTACGCTTTGCATTAGAGGTCTCTCCCGTCCTTGCCATGGACAGCAAAAAAAAACCCGCAGAGAAACTGGACGAAGTCATAAAAACTGCTTTTCACAAAGCCAGAACAGTCTGGGTGAACAAAGGATTCGGCGACTCTGCGGTGCTCGGTGAGGGGCAGTCTCCCGCCGCCATGCTTGCTTGGAGGGACGCCGATCCCTTTGAGGATGAAGAGGAGTGGATGGAATGGGCGCTGGCTATCAGTGAACCCTTGGCAACCTGGAAAAAAAACTCAAAGAAAAAATGAACTTCTTCGATCCCGTTAAATCAAAGATTGAGCCCGGCCTTACAGTCATCGAAGCGAGTGCGGGCACTGGCAAAACATTTTCCATCAGCCATCTTGTGCCGCGACTTCTTTTGGAAAAGCCCGAGTTGCGTCTCAGTGAAATCCTCTTGGTCACTTTCACCACCGATGCTGCCGGGGAGCTCGCCGACCGAACACGAAAGGTCTTCGCCGACTTGGTCTCCGACAATCCTCCTGAAAACGAGACGATGACCGCCTTGCGGACCCGAATGGTTGAGACCTGCGGTGGAGTGGACAAAATCCATCAAGCTATCCGTGAACTTGACCTGCTGAGTATTTCGACCATCCACTCGTTCTGCCAGTCTGTCATTCAGACCGAGGGGGAACTTTGTGGTCTCCCTGTGATGCCTGAGGTATTGGCGGACTGGAAGGATCTCGTTCGTGAGTCCCTTCATGACATCTGGAAATCAAGAGTCGCCAGCGAGGAAATGCTTGCCCGCATCGCAGGAATGCTTGGTTGGAAGTTCGATGAGGATTTGAGCTTTGTTTCGAAGGTGCTTGAAATGCCAGAGATTCGAGTCGATCCAAATCCTCCGCTGTTTGAGGAGTTGTTTGCTGGATTGAGTAACCCTAGGGGGCGCTTTCAACCTGCGGAGGTGAGCGAGTTGGTGGCTGTTTTAGAGAATGTGAAATGGAATACAGCCGGGCGAACGCCTGAGTTCCGTGCGGCGGTGCTTGAAACTCTTGAAGCCCCCGGTGACCTTACCGGTTGGTTTGACGCCGTTCAGTGGGTTGCTCAATTGGATAAGTCGGATTCAGGAGCAATAAGGAAGAACGGAGACATCCACTCTCGCATCGCAGAACTTCAAGCCGTCAAAACCGCCAAGGGGATTTGTAGGGCCTTCAAAATGCTGACGCTCTCCTGGAGGAAACACCTCGCTGAGATCGTCGCAAAAAAAGTCGCTGCAAATCTTCATAGCAATCGCCTCGCCACCTTCAACGGGATGGTCAACACCTTGGATGAGGCTCTTCGTGGACCTCATGCAGAGACCTTACGAAAACGAATTCGGGAGCGATTCAGGTTTGCTCTTGTCGACGAGTCTCAAGACACCGACGGAGCACAGTTCCGCATTTTTGAAAAAATCTTCCTCGATTCGCCAAACCACTCGCTCGTTTTGATCGGCGATCCGAAGCAGGCAATCTACGCCTTTCGGGGAGCCGATGTGAATACCTACCTCACCGCGAAAAACCGCCCAGGCGCGCGGATTTTCACGCTTTCAGCCACCTACCGTAGCCCGCAGCCATTGGTCGAATGCGTGAATGCCCTCTTTGACCATTCGCGCTCCTTCCACAAAGAAAATCTGGATTTTATTTCATCCTCTTCCGCCATGTCGCAGGACACTTGGCTTCAAGAAAGTGCCGATGGGAGGACTCCATTCGTCCGCCTTGAGGCATGGATTGTTCCCGATACGCAGGTCGAGGATTTTTCAAACGACGGCAAGCGCCTTTCCGAAATCTCCAAGGCAGTGGCGTCCGAAATCGCCCGCCTGTTGGCTTTGGATGGGGTATCCACTGGCATCGTTGAAAAGGGAGCTGAAAAACCCCGTCGCGTGGTCCCGGCCGATTGCGCCGTCCTCGTTTCGCAAAATTATGAGGCTGTCGCAATTCACGATGCCCTCAAGGCGAGGGGAATTCCTGCCATTCGAAAAACCAGCGAGGATGTAATGGGCTCCGAAGAGGCGCGCGAGATCTTGACCCTTCTCATGGCGGTGAATTCTCCTCTTCAAGCAAAAATTCGCCGCGCAGCTTTGGCAACGAGACTGCTTGGCAAGACCGACGAGGAGATTCGAACGATCGATGAGACGGACAAAGACGACACGGTATCCAAATTCCAAAATTGGAAACTGGAATGGAGTCGGCGTGGAATTTCAACTGTCCTCGCGCTAATCGATGACCAGGAGAGTATATCCAAGCGCCTAGCTGCCTCAAAGGATGGTGAGAGACGCCTTACAAATTTCCGGCATCTTACTGAGATTCTCTCAGGATTTGCCGCCGTCTCTGGAGGCAAGCCAAATCACTTGCTGATTTGGCTGGAGCAGGAAATCGCACGAGCAAGCGGGTCGGGCACTCCGCCGGATGAAAGGCTTCTCCAACTTGAGAGTGACAGCTTGGCGGTTAAAATCACAACGATGCACTCGGCAAAGGGGCTCGAGTTTCCCCTTGTTTTCTGTCCGTTTCTTTGGACTTCGAAGACACCTAAAGGCTACCAAGTGCTCAATCGAAACAGCGTGTTCTCGATGGTGGATACAAACCTTTGCGAACCAGAGGTGCGTGTTGAAATAATGGAGTCGCTTCTCGAAGAGCGTTTGCGCTTAACCTATGTTGCACTCACACGAGCGCAGGTGAAACTTTGCCTCTGCGCGGGAGCCGTTCCGGGTAAGAAAGGAAGCGCATCCGCCCTCGATTGGCTGCTGCGTTCCGACCAGAATATTGGTTTTTTGGCCTGGGAGGGCGTAGCGGCTTCAAATCGTGGCGCCACGCATAAGGTTGCTTTCCAATCCATCGTCGAAAAACTCGGCGGCTTGTGCCTTGTTAAGGATGGTCTGCCATCATCACAAAATGGTATCTATGCGCCTCCAGCTGTTGTCATCAAGGATCATGTAGAGCCAGTCCGCGTGCCAAGAACCTTCTGGCGCGTCACATCCTTCTCCCAGCTCACCCGCGAGAAGAATGCCAAGGGCGATGCATCCAAGCCGCCGAGCGAAGAGTCCGGGGATGCACCGCAGTCGACTCCAAACCGCTTCGCCGCCCTGCGTGGTGGCGCGGCTTTAGGCACGGCGGTCCACGACTTTTTAGAGACATGGAATTTTGGCTCCGTGCCTGATGCCGCTGCTCTCGAAAAACACTTTTCGGGTTACTCCCTCGGAAAAGGCTATGAGGACATCACTCCCGCCTCGGCCGATATGCTTGCTCATCTCCGCGAGGCGGTCCTGCTTGGGATGGATTGCTCCGTCGAGGCGGCTTGCCGCACGCTGAAAACCTCCGAGTGGCAGTTCCACCTTCCCGCCATGACGGGGTTCAGTGTTGCGAAAATTGCGAAGGTTTTTCGCGATAATGACGACAGCGAATATGCCGAGAGCCTCGAATCGCTCGGCTCCGATGCTCTGGAGGGCTTCCTGCAGGGATTCATCGACAAAATCGCAGCCTATGGCACCACTTACGGGGTCATTGATTGGAAGACCAATCAACTTGCATCCTACGATGGGGAATCCCTCCGCAAGGCCGCCCGCGCGAGCCACTATTGGCTCCAGACCCACCTCTACCTCGTTGCCCTGAGCCGCTATCTCGGGCCGCAGGCCGATATCCGTGGAGCCTGGCTCATTTACTTGCGAGGAGTCAAAAGCGGCACGCCGAACAGTGTTCTTCATATCAAACCATCACCCGCCCTCTTGCAGGGCCTCGACTCACTCTTCACCCGTCCAAACGCATGAAACCAGAAACCCAATGGCTCCAAAAAAAGTGGGCAATGCCCGATGCCGCCTGCGATGCAGTCGATAAACTCTTCGCCGCGCAAAAAGAGGGATCGACCGCGCACAAACTGGAAGCGCCTGTTTCAGACTGGGGTAAGGCAGCGGCCCCGCCGGATGGCGACAAAAGCACACCGCTCGTTGTCGTCGATCATGACGCCTCGACCTTCGTTCAAACGCGCTGGTTTTTCGAGGCCGAGAAAAAAATCGCCCACTCCCTGAAGGGATTGAATTCCGATGCCCTCGTGGACTGCACGCCGGAAAAACTCGCCACACATTTTCGCGAGGAAGGCCACCAGCGCGATGCCGCCTCAATCGCCCTCGCAAAACGCCTCGCCGTCATTACCGGCGGACCCGGCACGGGAAAAACCTACACCCTCGCCCGTATCCTTGCCCTCCTCATCGACGGCGGGATTGATCCTAAATTCATCCAACTTACCGCCCCCACCGGCAAGGCGGCAGACCGCATGAAAGAAGCCGTGAATCAAGCCTCCACGAGCCTTGGGCAAGATCTGCAAGCCCATCTCCAAGCCGCTTCCAACTCGAGCAAGACGATCCATTCCCTGCTTGGCCAACACCCCGGTAAAAACAGTTGCACCTACCACCACGGGCATCGTCTGCCCTGCAAGGTTCTCATCGTGGACGAGTGCTCCATGGTCGATACGATGCTCTGGAAGGCCCTTCTGGAGGCCCTGCCGGACGACGCCCGCCTCATCCTTCTTGGCGATCCGAACCAACTCGAAAGCGTCGGGCGCGGAAATGTCTTCTCCGAAATCGCCGCCTCGGAAGCATTGAAATCCGCCCGCGTCCACCTCACCAAATCCCTGCGTTTCTCCGACCGCCCGGCCATATCCCAACTCGCCCTCGCCATCGAAGGTCGCAAGGCCGAAGAAGCCGTCGATTTGCTTTCCAAAAACCAAGAGCCCACCTGCCCGGATGGTCTTTTTTGGAGCGAGTCGACCGGCGTTTCTCAGATTCTCAAAAACCTCCCGCCCGCCGTGCTCGAGGCCATGCAGGCGGTCGCCTTCGCGCCCACGCCCGAGGAGGCTCTCCAAGCACTCAACAAAGTCCGCATTCTCACCTCGCACCGCATTCAGACCAGTGGAAGCGACTCACTCGGCTCCGAGATCGAAAAACTCCTCACCGGAAAAAATCCGAGTCAAAAAATCCGCAACCGTCCCATCATCATCAACCGCAACGACCCCGAAATCGGTCTCCGCAACGGCGAAGTCGGCATCGTTTACACGGATGGAGAAGGGCTCAAAGTCCATTTCGACAAGCGTGAAGCGGTGAGCGTCTCCAAGCTCCCCGAGCACAGTCCCGCCTGGACCATCACCATCCACCGCTCCCAAGGCAGCGAATACGAGAATGTCCTCGTCGTATTGCCCAAAAAATCCAACAGCCCCCTCGCCACACGCCAGCTCCTCTACACCGCCATCACCCGCTCCAAGCAAAGCCTCTTCGTCTACGGCCCCGCCGAAGTCATCCAAAAAGCCATCTCCCACACCGGTCAGCGAACGACACTGCTCGAATTCCATCTCCGAACCTCCAAGGCCCAATAGCTCCACCATTCAATATTAAGGTTCCGCCCCATTATCTGTGCCCACCCTGGTCATCCGTGTTTAAAACTTAATTGATGAAATTTCATTTCACTCTAGTGTGCCCGGCATGGGCATGAACAAGTCAGGAAAAAAAAACCTAGCAGCCTGTCGGACTTGATGCTTTAAGTTGGCCTAGTTCTTGCTGTGCAATTTGATATGGCAAAATTCGTCAACATCGACCGTGATACACCCATGCTGCTTCCTCCTGACATGCGAGACTGGG
>JBILWM010000172.1:0-3053 GCA_044369905.1 Terrimicrobiaceae bacterium
GAGCCAGCGCACTTTTTCCTCACCTACTTCACGTCCCTGAACTTTGATCGGCCATTGCATGGCCCCTCTTTGCTCTCAAATCGGATTGTAGTCCAGCTTTTTTTGCAACTATCGGAGATGCGCCCGCGCGTGAGTTCATGCGCTGGGCGGCGTTGACCCGTTCATCTCCGACTGATAATCGTTTTCGCTTCTCATGAGCGGATACAAAAACACGATCAATCTTCCGAAAACCGATTTTCCCATGAAGGCCGGCCTGGCCCAGCGTGAACCTGAAACGCTGTCCAAGTGGGAAGGGGAGGGGCTTTACGAAAAAATCCAAGAGCGCCGCAAGGATGCCCCGCTCTACCTTCTGCACGATGGCCCTCCTTTCGCGAATGGTGATGTCCACATGGGAACGGCGCTTAACAAGATTCTCAAGGACTTCGTGATCAAATCCAAAACCATGGCAGGCTTCCGCGCCCCCTTCGTTCCCGGTTGGGATTGCCATGGCCTTCCTATCGAGTTCCGCGTAGTCAAATCCTCCGCCGGCCTGACTCCCGCCGAAGTGCGCCGCCGCTCTGAGGAATACGCCCGCAAATTCATCGACATCCAACGCCGCCAATTCCGCCGTCTCGGCGTCCTCGGCGACTGGGAGCATCCCTACCTCACACTCGATCCCTCCTACGAGGCCGGCATGATCCGCTCGTTCGCCCGCTTTGTTGAAAAAGGCCTCGTCTATCGCAAAAAGAAACCCGTTCTCTGGAGCACCGGTGCCCAGACGGCTCTAGCCGAAGCTGAAGTCGAATATCAGGATAAAACATCCCCCGCTGTTTATGTTCTCTTCCCGCTCGTGAGCGGAGAGTTCGCTGGCAAGGCTTCCGTTGTGATCTGGACGACCACCCCGTGGACACTTCCAGCCAACCTCGCCATCGCGGTCAACGCCAGTCACCAATACGCCGTGGTCCGCGTGCGTCTCGAGGGCGTTGAAAAAACCATCGTTCTCGCCGAAGCCCTTCTGGACTCGTTCTGCGCGGCCACTGGAGCTGAAAAACTTTCCGTCGAAAAAACAATCCCCGGCTCGGAATTGGAGGGCCTCGAGGCCAGCCATCCCTTCCTGCCGCGCAATGCCACGATTCATACCGCAGCCTTTGTGACTCTGGATACCGGCACAGGTTGCGTTCATATCGCGCCAGGTCATGGCGAGGACGACTACCATCTCGGCATGGAGCGCGGGCTCGCGCTGCTCTCGCCCGTCGATGACTATGGTCGCTACACCGAGGAATGCGGCTTGCCCGATTTTGTCGGCAAAAATGTCTTCGAGGCGAATGCCGGTATCATCGAGCTCTTGAAACAAAAAGGAGCCCTCGCTGGACAGGGCGCCCACGAACACTCCTACCCGCACTGCTGGCGCTCAAAAACACCGGTCATCTTTCGTGCCGTCGAACAATTCTTCATCCGTATCGAAAACATTCGCGCCAAGGCCCTCGAAGAAGTCGATGCCACCACATGGCTCCCGCACTGGGGTCGCAATCGCATTCGCGGCACCGTTGAGTCCCGCCCCGACTGGTGCATCTCCCGCCAACGCACATGGGGCGTGCCATTGCCGGTTTTCTACGATGCCAAAGGCCAGCCGATCCTCGATCCCGACGTGATTTGCAAAGTGGCGGATATTTTTTCCGAAAAAGGCACGAACTCCTGGTTCGAAATGGATGATGCCGCATGGTGTGCCCTTGTCGGTCTGCCTGCAGGCACGACCCGCCGCAATGACACCCTTGATGTGTGGATGGACTCCGGCCTCAGCCACGAAACCGTCATGCGCCAGCGCCCCGAACTCGGTTTCCCCGCCGACCTCTACTTGGAGGCCACCGACCAGCACCGTGGATGGTTCCAGAGTTCGCTCATGACTTCCGTCGCCCTCAATGACTGCGCCCCCTACCGCGCCGTGCTCACGCATGGATTCGTGATGGATGTCGATACCCGCAAGAAAATCTCGAAGTCCGCCGCCGGTGGATATCAGAAACCCACGGACGCCGACCATTATGTGAACAAATACGGAGCCGACCTTCTGCGCCTGTGGGTCAGCAGTGTGAACTTCACCGACGATGTTCCTTTCTCGGAGGAAATCTTCACGCGTCTCTCGGATTCCTACCGACGCGTTCGAAACACGCTGCGCATCCTTCTGGCGAATCTCCACGACTACGATGCGGCAAATCCCCCCGCGCCGGAATCTCTCACCTTCGTTGACCGGTGGATTCTCGCCCGCCTCCAAGAAGTCGTGGCCACCTGCCTCGATGCCTATGAAAAACTCGAGTTCCATCGCGTTTACCACACCATCAATCAATTTTGCGCCGTCGATTTGAGCAGCCTGTATGTGGATATCACGAAGGATCGGCTCTACTGCGATACCGTGGATTCCTCACGCCGCCGCGCGACGCAGTTCGCCATGCACAGCGTGCTGGATGCGCTCACCCGTCTTCTTGCGCCGATCATCGCCTTCACCGCCGAAGAAGCCTGGGGTTACTTCCAGCCCGGCACATCCGTTCACCTGCAGGATTTCCCCAAACCCGATGCCCGTTGGACCAATCCCGACGCCGTTGGAACGATGGATCAGCTCCTTCAAATCCGCAGCCGCATTTCCCAAGCCGTGGAAAAACCTCAAAAGGCCGGCGAGATCGGCAGCGCGCTCGAAGCGCGGGTGAAACTCTCCGTCACCGCCTCCGAAGCAACCCTCCTCGAACCGCTCAAAATCGAATTGGAGGAAGTCTTCATCCTCAGCGATCTCGAGGTGGTCTCCTCCGACACTGCCTCCGTGGAAATCTCCAAAACCCCGCACGCCCGCTGCGAGCGCTGCTGGCGTCACCGTCCGGAAGTCGGTGCCAGCGCAAACCACCCAACCCTCTGCGCCCGTTGTGAGGAAGCGCTCGCCGTCTTGGGATGAAGCTTCTCTTATTTAGAGCCTGTCCGGAAAGTCCTCTTTTTTGCAGTGGGTGATTTTCTCGCCCTCCATTTTTTGACACCAGCTCGACAAAAACGTGTTTTTTCTCTATTCTAGCTTTTTTCAGCTCAAAAAACCC
>JBILWM010000086.1:0-10864 GCA_044369905.1 Terrimicrobiaceae bacterium
CCTACGGTCGTTCCCTTTGCTACGGCCTTCTTTCGTGCTGAATTCCTCGCGGAACCCGCCTTGGCTTTCGCTACGGTTGCTGTCACTGCTTCCGGTCATTGTTTCTAGGTTTTTTTTTTTTTTCCTGACTTGTTCATGCCCATGCCGGGCACACGAGGGACAACCTCCGGCTTGTCCCAAGAATGAAACGCGTAGCAACCACACCGCCCCGTCCCCGCCACGCCGCGCGCCGACGCCGCTACGCGGCTGAAAAGTGGGGCATGCCGGAGGATGCCCCTCCCAAAATACGCTTCGCCGCGCGCCTTCGACCATGGGAGGGACAACCTCCGGCTTGTCCCAAGAATGTATCCCGTAGCAACCACACCGCCCCGTCCCCACCACGCCGCACGCCGCCGCATCGCGGCTGAAAAGTGGGGCATGCCGGAGGATGCCCCTTCCAAAATTTCGCTCGGCCTACCTCCCGCCCGCCTTCGGCAATCCCACTACGCGCTCGCCGGGCCAGATGTTTTTTTTGGTGAACCATCCGCGCGGCATCTCGAGGGCGTAGGCGATGTGCGGGAAGGTGCTCGGCACCGGGCGTTCATTGAACGGCTCGAGGTCGTGAAGTTCCATGATTGCACCGTTCGGGCCAATGTAGGCGATGGTCAGTGGCAGCTCTGTATTCCGCATCCAGAAAGCAACAGGCCCGGTTTGCGGCATGATGAAAAGCATGCCGGCATCGTCTGCGAGCTCCTTGCGGAACATGAGCCCCGCGGCGCGTTCGTGCTCCTCGTCGGCGATTTCCGCACGGATGGTTTTGCCGCCGATCGAGAGCTTCGTGATCGGCAATTCAGGCTGGGCCTGTGTCTGTGCGGGGCTGGTGAATGTCGCCGCTGCGAGCAAAATCGCTAAAAAAAGCGCCCGTGCCGCAGAAGAAAAATCGCCGAATTTATTGACAGGATGGAAAGAATTTGGAGACATACCAGACTTCCAAAAAACATGTATTCCATCAGCAGCCTTCACGCAAACTTCCATCGCGCCAATTTTCGCGCCGAGGCATTTTCAAAGACTGCGAAAATCCACCGGATACACGGACCCAAACTTTCGATTGTGACGCTCTGATCAATGGCGAATTTTTTTCCAAAATGGACAAACTGGCTTCCTCTGAAGCTGGTCATTTGTGCCGGTGCGCTGGTCACCGCCATTGCTGGCGGGCTCACCTATTATTTCACTCCCAAATACACACGGGTCGGCTACGAGCCTAACCAGCCTGTTCCCTTCTCCCACGTGATTCACGTGCAGCAACTCGGCATGGATTGCCGCTACTGCCACAGCTTCGTCGAGGTCGCCTCGCACTCGAATGTCCCGACCACCCAGACTTGCATGGCCTGCCACACGCAGATCAAGGCCGATAGCCCGAAACTCGCCGCCGTGCGCGAGAGCTGGAAGACCGGCCAGCCTGTGAACTGGGTTCGCATTCACCAAGTTCCCGACTACACCTACTTCAACCACGCTGTCCATGTGAACCGTGGCGTGAGCTGCTACAGCTGTCACGGCGCGGTGAATGAAATGAAGGTCGTCTACCAGCACGAGCCACAGAGTATGTCCTGGTGCCTCGATTGCCACCGCGCACCTGAAAATCACCTCCGTCCGCCCTCGGAAATCTACAATATGGCTTGGAAGCCCGCTGAGGATACCACCCAGCGCGAAATCGGCCTGAAGTTTAAAGAGGAGTGGGAAGTCAACCCGCCCGTCACTTGCGGAGGTTGCCACCGATGAAGAAAAATTTGAACCACCCGGCCCCGGAGACCAACCCGCGCATCTGGCGCAGCCTTCGCGAGCGCGAGAACGATCCGGAATTCTTGAAACACTTGCAGACCGAGTTCCCTCGCGGAGCTGATGTCTATCAGGACAGTGGCCTCTCGAAGCGTGAGTTCATGAAGCTCATGGGCGCCTCGATCGCCCTCGCCGGTGTGGGCTTGGCAGGTTGCCGCCGCCCTGAGTCCTACCTCGTTCCTTTCACAAAAGGTGTGGAATACGCCATTCCCGGCAAGTTCCTCTACTACGCCACCTCCATGCCAGCCCGCTACGGCGCGGTTCCGCTCATCGCCACGACGAGCGATGGACGCCCCACCAAGCTGGAAGGCAATCCTTTGCATCCATTCAGCAATGGCGGCACGGACAGCTTCGCCCAAGCCGAGATTCTCAATCTTTACGATCCGCACCGCTCGAAGCAGATCACAGAAAAAGGCAAAGCCTCGGATGCCGCCGCTTTCGACACCTTCATTCAGTCCATCGCCAACGGCAATGGTGAGGGTCTCGCCATTCTGTCCGAGTCGAAAAACTCGCCTACCCGCGACCGTCTGCGTGCCGCACTGGAAGCAAAATTCCCGAAACTCATTTGGGCGGAATACGATCCTCTCGCCCCCACGGCGACCATCGAGGCGAACGAAGCCTCTTTTGGCCCGAATATCCGCCTTGTTCCCGACTTCAAACGCGCTGACATCGTCCTCGCAATCGGTAGTGATTTCTTAAATCCTATCGAAACTGGCATTGGTTTCGCCCAAGGCTTCGCCGCACGCCGCAGTCCCGATCAGGAAGGCGCCCAAATGAACCGCCTCTACGCCGTGGAGAACCACTTCACAGTGACCGGCGGCATGGCTGACCATCGCCTGCGCTGCAAGGCTTCCGAACTCGGCGAATTCACCCGCCAGTTGGCTCTTGCTCTCGCGAATCAAACCAACGACGCTAACCTCGCCGCCGTGGCCAAGGCCTTCCCCGAGTCGAAAGCCGATCTCAATGCGGATTGGGTCAAGGAATGCGCTGCAGACTTGGCAGCCAACAAAGGCCGCTCCATCGTCCTCGCCGGCCCGCTCACACCGGCCCCGCTCCAGACGCTCGTCAACGCGATCAACAACGCCCTCGGCAACATCGGCACTACGCTGGTTCCGGTTAAAACCGACGCGGTGGATGCCGCTTCGATCGCAGACCTCGCAGCTGCCATCAACAAAGGCAGCGTCAAAAATCTTTTCCTTCTCGGCGTCAACCCTGTCCAAAACGCACCGGCCGACCTCAATTTCGCCGCGCTTTTGGCCAAGGTTCCAAATACCGTGCATCTCGGCCTTTTCGAGGACGAAACGGCCAAAGCCTGCCTCTGGCATGTGCCTGTCGCCCACTTCTTGGAATCATGGGGTGATATCCGCACCTTCGACGGCACCTACACTTCGGTTCAGCCGATGATCCTTCCGCTCTGGAATGGCGTCTCCGAAATCGAACTGCTCAATAAACTCACTGGCGCACCCGCTCCGGAAGGTCCCGCTCTCGTTCGGGCGACCTTCAATAAAGTCGCAAAAGGCGCCAGCGATGATTCATGGAATGCCTTCCTCCGCGATGGTTTCCTGCCGGACTCGGCTTTCGCTCCCGCCAAAGTTTCTTTCAATGCCTCCTCGGCCGCCGCAGTGGCAAAACAAGCCCAGCCCGCCAAAGCCGATGCCTTGGAGCTCGTTTTCCTTCAAAGCTCGAGCGTGGACGATGGACGCTATGCGAACAACTCCTGGCTCCTTGAAACGCCGGATTTTGTTACGAAACTGACATGGGACAACGCTGTTCTTGTCAGTCCCGCCACAGCGAAAAAACTCGGCATCAAAGCCAACAACTTCAATGTCCTCGGTGATATCGCCGAGAAGATGGGCAACGATGTCAACTACGACCTTGTTGCCGACATCGTGGAAATTTCCGATGGCAAAAAAACCATCGAAGCCGCAGCGATTGTCGCTCCCGGCCATGCCGACGACTCGCTTTCGATCGCCCTCGGCTATGGACGCAAGGGCGTTTCCGCTCTCATGGATGGCGTTGGTTTCGATGCCTATCCGCTTCGCGCCACCGACAGCATGCTCTTCCTCAGCGGAGTCAGCGTCAAAGTCACAAACCGCGACTACCCGATGGCTCAAACCCAAGAGCATCGCAGCATGGAAGGCCGCGATCTCGTCCGTGAGGGAACCATCGAGCGCTACGAGAAGGATAACACCTTCGCCCAAAAAATGGGCATGGATAGTCACATCCCGCCAAATATTTCTCTCTACACCCACCCCGAGCTAACCTCGAAGGAACAGTGGGGCATGACGGTGGATCTCAATACCTGCACGGGTTGCAACGCCTGCGTTGTAGCTTGTCAGGCAGAGAACAATGTCCCAGTCGTCGGCAAAGACCAAGTCCGCAAAAACCGCGACATGGCCTGGATACGCCTCGACCGCTACTTCGCGGGGGATGCTGAAGATCCTGAAATGCTCACGCAGGCCGTCATGTGCCAGCATTGCGAAAATGCACCTTGCGAAACCGTTTGCCCGGTGAACGCCACCGTGCACAGCGAGGATGGACTGAACCTCATGGCCTACAACCGCTGCATTGGAACGCGCTACTGCGCGAACAACTGCCCGTGGAAAGTTCGCCGCTTCAACTATTTTGATTACAACCAACGGCCGATCGACGAACTCTACTGGGGCCCGCTTGCCAAGAAAGGCATGGCGGACAGTCTCAAGATGGCCAAGAATCCGAATGTCACGGTTCGTATGCGCGGCGTCATGGAGAAGTGCACTTTCTGCATCCAGCGTATCGAGGAGGCCAAAATCTCTCGCCTCGTGGAAGCCGGACCGACTCCAGCCAGCGAAACGCCAGTCGCTTCCTTCAAGGTCGCTTGCCAACAAGCTTGCCCGAGCGACTCACTCGTCTTTGGCGACATCGCCAATCCGAAGAGCGAAGTCTCCAAAATGCGCAAGAGCCCACGCCGCTACGAGATGTTCAAGTATCTCAATGTCACGCCGCGCGTCCTTTATTTGGCCCGTATCAAAAATCCGAACCCGAAAATGCCAGGCGCCGATCTAGTCGGTATGGCGAACGGCTCTGGACACCATGGCGATGACCACGGTGCCGACCATGGATCCCACAACGCTCAACCGCCACACGGCGCAACCCACGCCCCCGCCGGCCACTAACAGCTTCCTGACCAATGTCCAACCCGACAGCTACAGCCGAACACAACGAGCCCCTCACGGCGGAGGATAAACAGCTCGTCCGTCCACCGCTCGTCCTGAATGAGCGCACCATGGGCTGGATCAGCACCTACATCAGTTCCATCGTCGAAGGGAAAACTCCCACTTGGTGGTATGTCTCCATGGCATTCACCATCCCGCTCACGCTCGTTTGCTTGGCGCTCCTCGCTTACCTTATTTCCACGGGTGTAGGCGTTTGGGGAAACAACCACCCCGTCGGCTGGGCGTGGGATATCACAAACTTCGTGTTCTGGATCGGTATCGGCCACGCAGGAACTCTCATCTCGGCCATTCTCTTCCTGACCCGCCAGAAGTGGCGCACCTCTATCAACCGCGCCGCCGAAGCGATGACCCTCTTCGCGGTGGTCTGCGCCGGTATTTATCCTGCACTCCACGTCGGCCGCGTCTGGATGGCTTGGTTCCTCGCTCCTGTGCCAAATGCGAACGCCATCTGGCAAAACTTCCGCTCGCCGCTTCTCTGGGACGTCTTTGCGGTTTCGACCTATTTCACCGTTTCCGTTCTCTTCTGGTATACGGGCCTCATTCCCGATCTTGCAACTCTGCGCGATCGCTGCAAGACTAAGATTCGCAAATTCATCTACGGCGTCCTTGCCCTCGGATGGCGTGGTGGCAACCGCCAGTGGCGCCACTACGAAATGGCCTACCTCATCCTCGCCGGCCTCTCGACGCCGCTCGTGCTTTCCGTGCACTCGGTTGTGTCCTTCGACTTCGCGACCTCGGTGGTTCCAGGCTGGCACACCACCATCTTCCCGCCATACTTCGTGGCAGGAGCTATCTTCGGTGGATTTGCGATGGTGCTCACCATCATGATCCCGGCTTGCGCGATTTACAAACCACTCCATGATCTCGTGACCGTGAACCATGTGGACAAGATGTGCAAAATCATCCTGCTCACGGGTTCCATCGTTGGCTACGCCTATCTCATGGAGCTTTTCATCGCGTGGTATGGGGCCAACCCCTACGAGCGCGCCGCTTTCTGGTATCGTGCCTTCGGTCCCTACTGGTGGGCTTACTGGGCCATGATGTTCTGTAACGTCATTTCACCGCAGTTCTTCTGGTTCAAATACTTCCGCACTCACCTCGTCTGGGTCTGGATCATCGTTCAATTCCCGAACGCCGGCATGTGGTTCGAGCGCTTTGTGATCATCGCCACCACCCTGGCCCGCGATTTCACGCCATCCGCGTGGGGAATGTTCCATCCAACTTGGGTCGATATTTGCACTTTCGTCGGAACCTTTGGTCTCTTCGGAACCTTGTTCCTGCTCTTCATCCGCTTCCTTCCAATGATCTGTATGTTTGAAGTTAAAGCAGTTCTGCCAGAAGCAGATCCGCACCACGGGGAGGCTCATCACTAATGAACGCTGTTGGCAACACATCCGCTCCAGTCTACGGCATCGCGGCCGAATTCCAATGCGCCCGTGACCTCTACCATGCTGCTCAGAAAATCCGCGATGCTGGATTTCAAAAATGGGATGTCTTTTCCCCATTTCCCATCCACGGCATGGACGAAGCCATGGGAATGAAACGCTCAATCCTCGGCAAACTCGTCTTCATCGGCGGTCTGACCGGCTTCCTCACGGCTGTGACGATGGAGTTCGGCACCTCGTCGTTCCTCTACCCACTCATCGTCGCAGGAAAACCAACCAACCTCTTCACAGTTCCAGCCTTCTTCCCGGTCATGTTCGAGTTGACCATCCTGCTCTCGGCCTTCACCGCTGTGTTCGGAATGCTCATCCTCAACGGGCTCCCGCGCTTGAACCACCAACTTTTCAACTGGGACCGCTTCAAACTGGTCACCGAAGACAAATTCTTCGTCGCCATTGAAGCCAATGACCCGAAATTCTCATCCCGCTCGGTCAGCGACTTCCTGGAGTCCCTCGGCGGAACCAACATCACCACCATCCACGGCGACTAGACGATCATGCTGAAATACTTCTTCTACACATTCGTTTTGCTGGTTGTGCTCGTGGTGAGTGTGGCCGGTTTCCGTGGTCAAAAGTCGACCAAGCCGCCGTTTGAGCTTTTCCCGGACATGGACCATCAGCCAAAGGTCAAAGCCCAGACCCCAAGCACTTTCTACGCCGATGGCCGCGCGAACCGCGAACCAATCGTCGGCACCGTGCCACTCGGCTACGCCATGCCCCAACACAAGCCAGTCGACGGCTCCACCGGTGAGTCCGAGAGCCCTTACAAGCAAGTGAAATTCTCATCCGGCGTCTCCTATTTTGATACCGGCCGCTTCGGCAACCAGTGGGGCGCTGGCATGCCAATGGAAGTGACTCCCGAGTTCATAGCTCGCGGCCAGGAACGCTACGCGATTTCCTGCAAGGTCTGCCACGGCGCGACAGGTGCAGGCAACGGAATCGCAGGCAAATACGGCCTCGTGGCCATCGCCAACCTCAATCAACAACGCATCCGCGACATGGCCGATGGGGAAATCTTCAATACCATTACCCACGGCAAGAACACCATGATGGGATACGGCGACCGCATTCAAGTGCAGGATCGCTGGGCCATTATCGCCTACATGCGTGCCCTCCAAAAATCCCAAGGCGGCGCAACGATCACCGATGTTGCAGCCACCGAACGGGCAAAATTAGAATCGCAGACAAAATGAGCGGACACGAACCATCACAACCTGGCAGCCATACCTTCGACTATAAACATGTCGGCGGTCGTTTTCTCGGTCTCGTAGCCCTCGCGCTCGTCGCTTTCGGCGCAGTCGCCTTCGGAGCTTTCACCGATACGAAGCAGTTTGCATTCTCTTACCTTTTCGCTTTCACATTCTTCCTCACGATTTGCATGGGCGGTCTTTTCTGGACTCTCGTTCACCATGCGGTGGATGCCGAATGGAGCGTGGTTGTCCGTCGCCAGATGGAAAACATTGGCAGCCTATTGGTTGTCATGGGAATACTTTTCATCCCATTGATCTTCGTGGCACCAAAACTTTGGTATTGGATGACAAAACTCCCCGGCCAAGACATCCTTCTCGATGAGAAATGGCCGTATCTCACCAAAGAATTCTTCTGGATCCGTGCTGCCTTTTATTTCATCTTCTTTGCCGTAGCCAGCCTCTGGCTTCGCAGAAATTCCATCAAGCAAGACACTTCCGGAGCTGCAAAATACACGCTCCTGAATCGCAAGATCACATTCGGCAGCCTGCCCCTCTTCGCGGTGTGCCTCACCTTCGCCGCCATCGATTGGCTCATGGGCCTCGATTACCACTGGTTCTCGACCATGTGGGGCGTCTACATCTTCGCCGGCACCGCCCTGAGCAGCCTCTGTGTGTTGGTTCTGATCATTACAGCCCTGCGCAATGCGGGTTACTTCAAAAATGTCATCACCATCGAGCATTACCACATCATGGGTAAGCTCATGCTGGCATTCACGATCTTCTGGGCCTACATCGGTTTCAGCCAATACATGCTCATCTGGTATGCAAACATCCCAGAGGAAACCATCTACTTCCTGCGCCGCAATACCGAGACATGGCAAATCCTGAGCACGGCCCTCGTGGTGGGACACTTCTTCGTTCCCTTCCTGCTCCTGCTTTCCAATATGGGCAAAAAGAGTCCCGCATTCCTTTGCGGTATGGCATTGTGGATTCTGGCCATGCACATGCTGGACATCTATGTCGTTGTCCTCCCTGCACTTCATAAAGCGGGCGTCCAACTCAGCTGGCTCGACTTCGCCTGCCTCATTGCCATCGGTTGCACACTCGCGGCGACATTCCTCAAACGCCTCGGCGACGCACCGCTCTGGCCGCTGCGTGACCCACGCCTCAAAAATTCCATCGCTCTCAAAAACTGATGCAATCCGCCACCAACCATCACGAAGATTCATCCGGACAGAAAAAGCCTGTCTTCTGGATTTTTGTCGCCGCCTTCATCGGCCTCGGCCTTTTCTTCGCCTTCAATTCCCTTTTCCTGGCAAAATCTAATGCGGACCTCAATCCAGAGGACCCCGCTCGCGATGCCGAACGCATCAAAAATCTCGCCGACCTCAAGGCAGAGAACGAGATCAAGCTCAACACCTACGCATGGGTGGACCAAGCCAAGGGATCGGTCCAGATTCCTATCGCGGATGCCATGAAGCTCGTCCTCGCCGACCTCAACGCCAAGAAACCCGCTCCGGCCTATCCTGTTCTCGACGCCTCCGGCAAGCCGCTCCCGGCATCCACGCCTGCGGCTGATGCTGCGGATAGTCTTCCAAGCGAGCCTGCCGCAACAAGCCAGACTTCATCCAATGTCTTGGCCGCTCCTGTTGAGCCCGCTACCAAACCGGCCAAAACCAAGAAACCTGCCAATCAATGAGTAACGACCAGTCCAGCCAGCCGGACACTCTCACCAGCGCCGAACGCGCGACCCTCGACGCGTCGGTCGCCGCTCCGGTTATTCTTTTCTTCGGCACAGCCATCTTCTGGTTGCTCTTCGGCTCCGTATTTGAATTGATTAGCGCTATCAAACTCGTATGGCCCTGCTTCCTCGATGGATGTGGACTTTTCACCTATGGCCGCACGAGCGTCGTGTCCATTAACGCTCTCGCCTACGGCTGGGCCACACCCGCCGCGATCGGCATTGGCCTCTGGCTCTCTGCTCGCCTCTGCCGCGTTCAACTCGCCCGCTACAAAAGCCTCGTTGCAGCCGGTATCATTTGGAACATCGGCACATTCGTAGGTGTCGCCGGTATCCTGATTGGTGATAACACATCCATCTCGCACCTCAACTTCCCAGGCTACTCGACGCACATCCTTCTTTTGGCATTCCTCATCATCGCCGCTTGGGCGATCGTCACCTTTAACCACCGCAAGGCTGGTCCGCTCTATGTTTCCCAGTGGTTCCTTGTAGCCGGATTGTTCTCATTCCCATGGCTTTTTGCTACAGCCAGCCAACTGCTCGTCTGGAAGCCCGTCCAAGCCAGCGCCCAACCAGCTATCGCCGCATGGTTCGCCGGCGGTTTCTTCAACCTCTGGCTCGCACCCATGGGACTGGCAGCCGCCTTTTATCTCATCCCCAAAACAATTGGGCGCGCTATCAATAGCCAACACCTCAGCCTTCTGGCTTTCTGGTCCCTTCTCCTCTTCGGCGCCTGGTCCGGCACAAGCCGCCTCATCGGTGGTCCTCTCCCTGCATGGATGGCCAGCGTGGGCGTTGCGGCCGGAGTCATGATGATTATCCCGGCCATAGCCATTGCGATTAACCTCCACTTCACGCTGGATGGTCACTACGCACCAATGAGTTGGAGTCCGGCCCTGCGTTTCACCATCACCGGCGTCTCAATGCTCGTCTTCACCTGGGCCTTCACAGCCATTAATTCCATCCCGCTCGTAAATTCGGTCACGAACTTCTCGGACATCACACGCGCCCTGAATCTCCTTGGATACTACGGTTCTTTCAGCATGATCGCCTTTGGCGCGATCTATTACATCCTGCCACGCCTTACCGGAAAGGAATGGCCTTGCTCATGCCTCATTTCCTGGCACTTCTGGCTGGCGACGACCGGCGTGCTCCTCGGCGTCTCCGTGCTCCTGCTGGGGGGTCTCATTCAAGGCTATGCCCTTCAAGACATCGGAGTCACTTTCCGCAGTTCCATGGAGTTCGTGTTCCCGTTTAGATTTCTTGCCGCACTGGCCGCAGTGTTGATTGTTGGCGCCAACCTCGCTTTCGCCATCGTATTTGCCGGCCTTCACTGGTCGCTCCGTCGCCCCGGCACAGCGCCCGCACTCATCGCTGTGCGCGAAGAAAATTCCCAAGAGCCCGTCGCGGTATGAACAAACTCACACTTCTCTTCACCGGCATCCTTCTCACCTTCGGCTC
>JBILWM010000173.1:0-3047 GCA_044369905.1 Terrimicrobiaceae bacterium
CTCTGTAGCTGATGTTTTCTTCTTCACCAGACTATCACAGCTTTTCTGTGCCTTTTTGTCTATCTTTTTCTTTCAGCCAGTTTTCTTGCTGCTTCCAGAGCCTCCAGCCAAACGCCCTGATGGGCTCCGTAGAGGCTTGAATTCTCAGCCCCATTAAACTTTTCTAACACTCATGCGAATCCTCCTCACCACTACTTCTCTTCAAGACACCCCCGGCACGCATCACGATCTGCTGGCAAGCACCGGATTTGAAATCATCCGCGAGCGCGGGCCGCTTACTGAGGCTCGTATGCTCGAGTTGGCGGGGGATTTCGATGCCTTCCTCTGCGGTGACGATGCCATTACTCGCAAGGTTCTCGAGAAGTCCCTGCCTCGCCTCAAGGTCCTCGCAAAATACGGCATCGGCCTTGATAAAATCGACCTCGCATCGGCCACAGATCTTAAAATCCCCGTCACTTTTTGTCCCGGCGTGAATCACACGACCGTGGCTGAGCATTCCTTCGCGCTGCTTCTCGCTCTCTGCCGCAATCTCGTTGAGGAAGCGAATTTCGTTCGCTCCGGCAACTGGAAGCGCATTACGGGCCATGAACTCTATGGAAAAACCATGGGCATCGTCGGGCTCGGCCGCATCGGTTGCGAGGTGGCCATCCGGGCCAAGGCGTTCGGAATGCAGGTCCTTGGCTTCGGCAACCACTGGGATGCGGAATTCGCGGCCAAACACGGGGTCGAACGAGTGGCCTCGCTGGATGAACTTTGCTCGCGCTCGGATGTCATCTCGCTCCACACGAAGCTCACCGACCAAACCCGTCACATGCTCGATGCGCGCCGACTTGGGTTGACCAAGCCCGGACTCCTTCTGGTAAATTGCGCCCGTGGCGAACTGGTGGAAACCAATGCGCTGCTGGAGGCGCTGCGCTCGGGTTCGATTGGCGGTTATGCGGCGGATGTCATGGATGAGGAACCGCCGCCAGCAGACCATCCGCTCCTCACGGCACCTCGCACGGTCATCACGCCACATATCGGCTCCCGCACCCATGAGAATGTCGTTCGCCAAGCCACTATGGCCGTTCAGAACATGATTAATGTCCTCGCCGGTCTCCCCGCGCTTGCGCAAGCCAACAAAGTTTCCTGATGAACAATCCCAACGAGTATTTTGTCGTTCCAGCCGAGCTCCATGACGACCTAGTGCGCCGCGCCTACATGAAGCGGGGCTACACAAACGACGAAGCCACCGACGCCTCGCGCTTCTGCCACAGTGCTTCGCGCCATGGCATTCGCACTCACAATGGTCTGAAGGCTCTCCACCTTGATGACCTCTTCGGCAGCAAGGTTGGAGGATGGGTCCCCGGAGCGGAGATCGAAGTCCTGCCGTCCCGCTTTGCCGCTGCGGAGATTTGGGATGGACACAAAAAACTTGGCCAGGCCGTGGCCTACAAAGCCATGGATCGTTGCATGGAGTTGGCCGACAAATACGGCGTCGGCATGGTGAGCGTGGACAACGCTACCCACTACCTCTGGGGTGGGGGATATGTCATCGACGCAGCCCAGAAAGGCTACATCGCCTACACAAACTGCACCTCCGCGACTTCGGAAGTCGTTCCTTTTGGAGGAAAGACCCCGACCATGGGCACGAATCCGCACTCTTGGGGATTTCCCACGCAGTCAGCGGTAGGTTTCCCCATCGTCATTGATTGGGCGACATCCACCGTGGCCATGGGCCGCGTCCAGCAATTCGCCCGCGAGGGCAAGGAACTCGCTCCCGGATGGGCGGTGGATGCCGAAGGCAAGCCCACCACTGATCCCAAGAAAGCGACGGCACTTTTGCCTTTTGGAGCGCACAAAGGCTATGGACTCGGGCTCGTGGACGAACTTTACGCCGCATTCATCGGAGGCTCACTACCCTCGATTCGCGGAACGAACCGCGGCCCTGCCTCCGAAAAACGCGGATCCACCTTTTTCTTTCAATGCATCCACCCCGAAGCCATGCGGGGCCATGACTACGCACTCGGGCGCACGCAGGAGGATAATCTCAAAACCTGCCTCGCCGATATCCTCGGTCAAGGCAATGAAGCCTGCATCCTGCCGGGTCAAATCGAGGCTCAATCAGCCAAACTCACCGATACCCACGGTGGACTTCTCTTCACCAAAGCCGAGATCGAAGGCTTCGCCCACATCACAGATGAGCTTGGCGAACCCGCTTGGAACATTCAGAATTTCCGCTCAATCACCCTCTAATCCCTAACCCACTATGTCACTCACACTCCGCGATCCATCCACCTGCCTCTACGATCAAATCTCCCTCGGCGAAGTCATGCTGCGCCTCGACCCCGGCGAAGGCCGCATCCGCACGGCGCGTCAGTTCACCGCTTGGGAAGGCGGCGGCGAATACAACACCTCGCGCGGTCTGCGCAAATGCTTCGGCCTCCGCACGGCTGTCTGCACGGCTCTTGTGGACAATGAAATCGGACACCTCATCGAGGATTTCATCATGCAGGGCGGGGTGGACACCGAGTTCATCAAATGGCGCGAGGATGACGGCATCGGCCGCTCCGTGCGCAATGGCCTGAACTTCACCGAGCGCGGATTCGGCATTCGTGGTGCCGTCGGCAATCCCGACCGTGGAAACAGCGCCGCCTCGCAGCTCAAACCCGGAGACTACGACTGGGATCACATCTTCGGCCAACTCGGCGCCCGCTGGTTCCACACCGGTGGCATTTTTGCCGCTTTGTCCGAATCCGCCGCACAGATCACCATCGAAGCGGTCACCGCTGCCAAGAAGCACGGCACGATTGTGAGCTACGACCTCAATTACCGTCCCTCGCTCTGGAAATCCATCGGCGGCCAGGCCAAGGCCCGCGAGGTGAATCGCGAGATCGCCAAGTATGTCGATGTCATGATCGGCAACGAAGAGGACTTCACAGCATCCCTCGGCTTCGAGGTGGAGGGAGTGGATCACAACCTCAGCACGATTGAGACCGAGGCCTTCAAGCGCATGATCGAAACCGCCGTGAAGGAATACCCGAACTTCAAAGTGGCCGCCACGACCC
>JBILWM010000025.1:0-34626 GCA_044369905.1 Terrimicrobiaceae bacterium
AGCCAGCGCACTTTTTCCTCACCTACTTCACGTCCCTGAACTTTGATCGGCCATTGCATGGCCCCTCTTTGCTCTCAAATCGGATTGTAGTCCAGCTTTTTTTGCAACTATCGGAGATGCGCCCCTGTGGCCTCGATAAAAAACTGGTCTGTAAAAGGAGCTCTCTGCAAAATAGGACCCTTATGAATCCTGCCTTCCCTTCCGCCCTTCTTGAGAAAGTCCGCCAATCCAAAATCATCGCTGTTGTGGTCATCGACGATGCGAATGATGCCGCGCCTCTGGCTGAGGCCTTGCTGGCCGGCGGAATTTCGGCGATCGAACTGACCCTTCGCACTCCCACAGCTTTTGAATCCCTGCGCCGCATCCGCGAAGCCTATCCTGACATGATGACGGGCTTGGGCACGGTGCTGACGACCGAGCAAGTGGACAAGGCTATCGCCGCCGGGGCCGCATTTGCAGTCGCTCCAGGATTCAATGCGAATATCGTTCGTGCGGCGAAGTCGGCCGGTCTTGCGTTCGCGCCGGGCATAGTCACTCCCTCGGACATCGAAGGTGCCGCCGAGCTTGGCTGCAAGTTGCTCAAATTTTTCCCGGCCGAACCGAGCGGCGGCGTGGCCTACCTGAATTCCATGTCAGCCCCCTATGCACACCTTGAACTCGAATACATCCCCCTCGGCGGATTGGATGAGGGTAACTTTACCCGCTACCTGTCCCTGAAAAATGTTCCCGCAGTGGGAGGATCCTGGATCGCGCCGCGCGACCTGATTCAGAAAAAGGATTGGGCAACAATCACGGCCAACGCCCGCCGCGCCTTCGAAAAAATCTAAGACCCGCCGGACACCGGTTGGCAACTCAAGCGCTGAAGAGTTCCGCGCCGTGATGGTTCATCGCCGGCACCGGGAGAGGCTCTGGGTATTCGAAAATTTTGCCCTCGTAGTTGCGAATCACGATTTTTTCGGAGTCGTGATAGACGACATAGTTCGGGTTGATCGGCACCTTGCCGCCGCCGCCCGGCGCGTCGATGACATACTGGGGAATGGCGTAACCGCTGGTGAAGCCGCGCAGGGATTCGATAATTTCTATTCCTTTGGCGACCGATGTGCGCAGGTGGGAGGAACCGCGAATGAGATCGCATTGATAGAGGTAGTAGGGTCTGACACGGCACAGGAGCAGTTTGTGGATGAGCTGCTTCATGGTGTCCGGGTCGTCATTGACGCCCTTGAGGAGCACACTCTGATTGCCGAGCGGGATGCCGCTGTCCGAAAGGCGTCCCAAGGCCTCACGCACCTCGCTGGTCAGTTCGCGCGGATGATTCACATGCACGCTCATCCACAGGGGATGATACTTGCGGAGCATAGTGCAGAGTTCAGGAGTGATGCGCTGCGGGAGGAAAATCGGGACGCGCGTGCCGATGCGAAGAAATTCGAGGTGCGGAATCGACCTCAGGCGCTGGAGAATCGCCTCCAGACGCGAGTCCGAGAGAAGAAGAGCATCACCGCCGGATAGCAAAACATCACGAATGGCGGTATTTTTTTCCAGATAACGAAAAGCCTCCTCGAAGTCGGTGACGAGTTCCTGCTCCCCCACCCCGCTGACCACGCGGCTTCGTGTGCAGTAGCGGCAATAGGACGCGCAGCGGTCGGTGACGAGAAACAAAACCCGGTCAGGGTAGCGGTGAACAAGCCCAGGAACCGGCATATGCGAGTCCTCCCCGCAGGGATCGGCCATGTCGTAAGGGGAATCGTAGCCCTCCTCGATGCGGGGGATGACTTGCCGCCGGATCGGGCAGTCGGGGTTGTCCTGTTCGATGAGGTTGAAATAGTGAGGGGTGACAGCGAGTGCGAGCTTCGTGCCTGCGAGAAGCACGCCGGCTCGTTCCTCGCTGTTGAGTTGGAGGTGCTGTTCCAACGCCGCCAAGGTGGTGACCCGGTTTCTCTGTTGCCAGCGCCAGTCATCCCAATCGGAGGCTGGAACATTTTTCCAATAACCGGGGGCATGGGAAATGAAGCGCGAAGCTGGCGAGGGTTTCTTATCGGACATTTGAATTCGCAAAGGCTACGAGGATGAAAGCGAGTGTCAACGCGGACATGGGCGGGGTGAAGTCCTCACACGAATCCTTGGAACACCGGGAAACGGCAGGCCGATGGCTACCAATCCGTTCCCAGATTGTAACGCGAGGCGGTTTCCAGCAGGTCCTTGCGCATGGGCCATTCGTCGACCCGCTCGCTGACCGCGTGGCGGTTGCTGGCGCCCTTGAGCTTCATACAACCGGTGTTGTCGCCGATGCGGCGAACCTCATCGACCTCCTCGGGAGTGAAACGCACATCGGGCAAGGCGGCGAACTCGCGGATTTTATCCTCAATCGGCCTGGCGGCTTCGCCAGACTCTTGAATGAATGTCGGAACCGCACTTTCCACTCCGGGATGGCTGAGATTCCAGATCGCGGCGAACTGGAGCAGGGTAAGATGGTGTTTTTCGGCGAGGGGCCTCATACGCTCCGCCTTCTCCATACCGTGCTGCACCCACCCCTCGGGTCGGTAGGTGCGGTGGTCGCCTGGCTTGAATTCATGGCCCGGTAGCCCGAGATCGCCGTGGAAAACGCCACCGTGATCGACGACGCGTGTCATGACTTTGACCCCGTGTTTTTCGCACGCGGGCAGGGTTAAACCGACCGGCCACGGTTCGAGAGGATTCAAAATGAGCATGGCCCAGTCGATGAGGTCGCCGAAGCGCTCGAATGCTCCAAGCAAATCGAGCGAAAATCCATTGGCCGGCCCGGGAGCGATGCCGAGCAAACGGGTCAATCCCTCGTCCTTCGCGGTTTTTAGCGCGCCCCAGACAGCCTCGGAGGTGTATCCGAGTTCATCGGGATTGTGCAGCATGAGGAGATCGAAGTGATCGACCCCGCAACGCTCCAATTCCTTGGCCACCGCCATGCGGACAAAGTCGGTGTAGCCCTCGGGCCCTCGGAGTTTGGGATCCGTGAAGCGGGGGTAACCTTGGGAACCGAGGCGTTGTCCCTCGTAAAAATCATGTCCGATCATTCCCACCAGGCTGTAAGTAGAGCGGTCGATCCCGGCGAGTGCGCGTCCGAGCAACTCGTCGGCCTTGCCATTTCCATACACATCGGAGGTGACGAATGTTCGTATCCCGGCCTCGTAGGCGGTTTCGATACATTGGATGAAGCGATCCTCGCCGAGCGTCTCGCCGAAGTGCATGAACCGCCCTCCGCTCCATGTTCCATATGCTGTGGTTGTAGGATTCATAGTGATAAAAATTACTCCGCCGGATCAGGCGCGGTGTTTTTCATGCCAGTCCTTGTAGGCGAATGGCGAGATTTCGGAGGGTTTGATTTCGCTGCGTCCGCCCCAGAAGACATTGGTGTAGGAGACGGGAATGCCGGCTTCGACGAGGTGAGCGTCGATGGCGGCTTTGAATTGCATGACGCGATCCTTCTCGGTGCCGTGGGAAACGGCCATGATGTTCACATTATTGAACTCGGGACCGCCCTCGCGCCAGTAGCAGTGCGTGAGACATTCGTGGCGACCGATCTGCGCGCCAACCTCTTCTTCACGACCGACTGGAACGGCCCAGTGGAAAAGTGCATTGAAACGAGTAACCCGCACGCCGGTCTGCGAGGGTTTGACATGTTCCAGAAAGGTGGAAAAACGGCCCAGCAACTTGCGTTGTTGGAGGGATTCGGCCACGGCGTAGAATTCTTCGAGCGTGACTCCTGCCTCTTCGGCGCGGGCGACCCATGCTGGCTCACGGATTTCCGCAGGTGCGAATTCTCGCTTGAGGGTCATCAGGACGCGCCATTCGTGATCGGTGAGATGGACGACGCCGGTTTTGAGCATACGGGCGAGACCTTCCGATTTGTCGCCCGGCTCAATGGACTTGCGGCGAACATGCCCGACGCCGAGAGCGAATATACCCTTGGCAGGCATGAGGCGGTAGGCCTCCGCGCCAGTGAGGGTCATGAGAAGACGGCAATGCTCATCGAGCGACTGGCCGGCGGGAACCTTCAAAGTCGTCCAGAGTTTGTAGGCCTCGCCAGGAATTTTGGCATCCGTCGAGCGAATGACGACATGGCCGGAGAAGGGATCCTCGCGAAACATGAATTCAAAGGCAGCATCGAGCTTTTCGGCGGGAACCTTCCAAGCAACAAGGGCGCCCTCGGCGAGATTCGTGGCCAGAAGCGTCTGGCGGACGCGGCGGATCGTTCCTGCCTCGACCATGGCGCGGATGCGCTCCAAAACAACGGGCAACTCGACACCGCTCAGGCGGGAAATTTCCTGAAACGGCTCGCGGGGAAAACCGGAAATCTTGTCTTCGGAGACGGCGAGGATGCGGGCGTTGACGGGATCGTGGTGCTCAGTCGGAATCATTGGAAGTCGGGAATGATTGCCGCACGCACGCCCTCTCTGCAAGGCGGGATGTTTTTTTGGCGGGGCGTTTCTTGCAATCAATCGACCGGACGCTATGCTTGCGGGCTCATTTTTTAAACGACATGAAAAGCATTCTGGATCCGGCCCGTGTGGAGAAAATCGACTTCAGCAACGACGAGGTGGCGCGCTACTCGCGGCATCTCATCATGCCCGAGGTCACCATGGAGGGGCAGAAACGCCTCAAAGCCGCGAAGGTTCTTTGCATTGGCACCGGCGGACTTGGCTCGCCAATCGCCCTCTACCTCGCAGCGGCGGGCGTCGGCACACTTGGACTCGTGGATTTCGATGTCGTGGACTACTCGAACCTCCAGCGTCAGATTTTGCATGGAACGAAGGATGTCGGCCGCAAGAAACTCAACAGCGCCCGCGACCGCATCAAGGAAATCAACCCGAATGTGCAGGTCAACCTGCACGACGCACTCTTCCAAGCCGAGAACGCACGCGAGATCGTCGAACCCTATGACATCGTGATCGACGGCACGGACAATTTCCCCACGCGCTACCTGAGCAATGACATCTGTGTTTTTCTGAAGAAGCCGAATATCTACGGCTCGATCTTCCGCTTCGACGGCCAGTGCACGGTTTTTGCCCCGCATCTCGGCGGCCCCTGCTACCGCTGCCTGTATCCCGAACCTCCACCGCCAGGGATGGTTCCAAGCTGCGCCGAGGGCGGCGTGCTGGGCGTTCTACCAGGCGTGATTGGGGTGATGCAGGCGATTGAGGCCATCAAACTCATCGTAGGCATCGGCGAACCGCTCATCGGCCGACTTGTCCACTTCGACGCGCTGAAGATGAAATTCCGCGAGTTCAAAATCCGCAAGGACCCAAGCTGCCCCGTTTGCTCGGAAAACCCGACCATCACGGACTTGATCGATTATGAGACCTTCTGCGGCATTCCTCAGGCCAGGGCCGAAGAGGAAGCCGAGTTGCCTGTTCCCGAGATCACGGTGGAGGAGTTGAAATCCCGTATCGACCGCAATGACAAGTTTGTCCTGCTTGATGTGCGCGAACCCTTCGAATGGGACATCTCACGCATTCCCGGAGCCAAACTCATTCCGCTGGGCGAGCTCTCCTCGCGCATGAGCGAGCTCGATACAGCCGACGAAATCATCATCCACTGCAAAGTCGGGGGGCGCAGCGCGACAGCGGTGCGCCATCTGCAAAAGGCCGGATTCTCGAAACTCCTCAATGTCGCCGGCGGAATCCTCGCCTGGGCAGACCGAGTGGACACATCAATGCCGAAGTATTGAGATCATTGACGACGGGATTAACCACGGAGGACACGGAGAGCACGGAGGAGAAATTGGCTAAGATTTATTGGAACCTTAAATTGCCTGCAAGACCAGATGAGCGATTCTAATACTGCGATCCAGGGCGACTTTATCTGCCCGCAAACGCGCCAAACCCTGCGCGAGGCGACGGATGGGGAACTGGCGGCATTACGAAAAATACCCGGACACACCCAACTCGAAGCCGCTTGGAGCCGCGCGGACTCCACCATGGCCTACCCCGTTCAAAACGGCATCCCGCAACTTATCCCATCCGCCGCCATTGCCATTCCAAAATTCCCTTCTTCCACTCCGTGATCTCCGTGTCCTCCGTGGTAAAAAATCTTTGAAACCCGCCATCCCATGACTGAACTCGAACGCATCCGCCACTCCGCCGCCCATGTGCTTGCCACGGCAATTTTGAAAATCTGGCCCGAGGCCCAGTTTGCGGCAGGTCCGCCAGTAGAAAACGGATTTTACTACGATCTCGAACTCGCCCACCGAATCTCGCCGGAGGATTTTGCCCGCATCGAGGAGGAGATGAAACGCGAGATCAAGGCCAACCATGTCTTCGAGCGCGTTGAAATTTCCCGCGCCGATGCCCTCGCTATGGCCGAGCGCGGTGAACTGGCCTCCCTCGCTCCGCGCGGTGTGGCATCCAAGTTCAAGCTCGATATCGTTCAAAATATCCCCGAGGACGAAACGATCACCCTCTACCGCAATGGTGAGTTCACCGACCTCTGCGCGGGACCCCATGTCATGCGCACCGGCAACATCGGCGCGTTCAAGCTCACGCATGTCGCCAGCGCCTACTACAAAGGCGACGAGCGGAATCCTCAACTCCAGCGCATTTACGGCACGGCGTTCAAAAACAAGACCGCCATGGAGGAGTATTTCACCATGCTCGAGGAGGCTAAAAAGCGTGACCACCGCAAGATTGGAGCCGAGATGGGACTCTACGCCATCGACTCCGAATTTGTCGGCCCCGGCATGCCACTCTGGTTGCCCAAAGGCACAGTGCTGGTCGAGGAACTCGAAAAACTCGCTAAAGAATCCGAATTCGCCGCCGGTTATGTGCGCGTCCGCAGCCCCCACCTCGCAAAAGAGAAAATGTATAAAACCTCCGGCCACCTCCCCTACTACGCCGAGAGCATGTTCCCTCCGATGGAAATGGACGAGCACCGCGAGGAGCGCGCAAAAATCCTAAGTCGCATGGCCGAATTGGAGCGCATCCTAACGCCGGAAGAGTGAGAGATTTTTAAAACATTTGCGAACCGCGCACCACGCCCACTCACAGGTCAGATAAAATCTTTGAAGATCAAGTCAGCTTATGAGCGGCCTATCAGCAAACGACGAACCATCCAAGATCGTCCTGTATCAAGCAGCTGACGGCAAAGTGACGGTCAATGTCCTTTTCGCCCGGGAAAATTTCTGGCTCACCCAAAAAGTCATGGCCGATCTCTTCGGGGTCAAGCCGCCGGCAGTCAGCAAGCACCTCAAAAACATCTTCGCATCGGGCGAGTTGCTTGAGTCCGCAGTTGTTTCCATTTTGGAAACAACTGCCGCCGACGGAAAAACCTACGCCACCAGCTACTACAACCTCGATGCAGCAATCGCCGTAGGCTACCGGGTCAATTCACTCAAGGCCACCCACTTCCGCATCTGGGCCACGACGACGCTGCGGGAATTCATCGTCAAGGGCTTCGTCATTAATGATGCCCAGCTCAAAAACGGCCGCGCTTTCGGGCAGGACTATTTCGATGAGTTGCTGGAAAGGATCCGGGAGATACGGGCGAGCGAGCGCCGTGCCTACCAGAAGATCGCCGATGTCTTCGAGCAGTGCAGCAGCGATTATCGGAGCGACAGCGAGGAAACTCAGCACTTCTACAAGGTCGTTCAAAATCACCTGCACTTCGCCACCACAGGCAAGACGGCCGCCGAGATCGTTCACGAGCGGGCCGACGCCGAGAAGCCCTTCATGGGTCTGACAACTTGGAGAAACGCCCCGCACGGCAAGGTGCTCAAGGGCGATGTTACGAATGACAAAAATTATCTGAACCAAGCCGAAGGCGATAAGCTCAACCGACTGGTGGGCATGTTCATCGATTTCGCCGAGATGCGGGCGCTAAACAAAATGGTGATGTCGATGACGGACTGGCTTGCCCAAGTGCGCCGTTTCTTGAATTTTAATGAACAGCAGGTCTTGGAAAACGCCGGGCAGATTTCACACGAAATGGCGGTGCTCAAGGCCCATACGGAATACGAAAAATACCGAGTGAAGCAGGATCGGGAATACCTCTCCGATTTCGACCAATCTTTCGCCCTCTACCTGAAAGGGGAGCCAACTCCATGAATCCAAAGTCAACACCGTCTCTGGTTGCCTCAGTTTGAGACAGCCACCTGCTGACAAAAAAAGCATAGGCAATTTCATTTGCAGTATGGAACAAAAAAGCCGGACTGAATTGATCGCTGGCGCAAGGCTTGCCGCAAGGGCGGATGGCGGAGATATTTGGCGGGATGTTTGTAAGAGTGCTACCTGACCAAGCCGCCGGGCGGATGCTGGATTACAGTGTTCCTGAGGCTATGCAGGCGGCGGTTGGAATTGGGTCGAGGGTTCGGGTGCCGGTGCGGACCCGGCTACTGCCTGGGACGGTGATTGAAATTTTGGAGGAATCGGAATTCGCCAAGGTGCGGGACATTGCCGAACTGCTGGATGAGAAGCCGATGATCCGCCCGTCGCTATTGGAATTGGCGCGTTGGATGAGCGACTACTACTGCTGCCCGCTTGAAACGGCCGTTCGCAGCGTGTTGCCAGTGGCGGTGAGGGATGGAAAAATCGGCGCCAAAAAGCAGAACACGGTGCGGGCCGCGCGGGTGTTCACCAAGGAGGATTTTGAAGCAATCGCCCGCCGAGCCCCGCGTCAGGCGGATGCCCTGCGAGTGCTGACGGAGGAGCCAATCCTTGTCACCGAGGCTGCAAACAAAGCTGGCGTGCATGAAAGTGTCTTCCGCACTTTGGAAAAGAATGGCCTCGTTGTCATTGAGGTCTCGGTTGTTTCCAGAAACCCCTACTCCGAACGCTTCGTGGCGGGAGCCGAGTTGACTTTGAATACCGAGCAAGAGGCGGCGATGAAGGTGGTGGTTGAAACCATGGCCAAACCAGAGAAGCCGATTCTGCTCTTCGGCGTGACCGGATCAGGGAAAACGGAAATCTACCTGCGCGCCATCCGCCATGCGGTGGATACCGGCCGAACCGCTCTGGTTCTCGTTCCAGAGATCGCCCTCACTCCTCAGACGGTGGAGCGCTTCAAGTCTCGCTTCGCAGAGATGCAGGACCAGATCGCTGTGCTGCACAGCCACCTCTCGGAAGGGGAACGCCACGACGAGTGGCATAAAATCCACAACGGAGCGGCAAGAATCGTGATTGGTGCCCGGAGTTCGATTTTTGCGCCGGTCGAAAACCCCGGGATCATCATCGTCGATGAGGAGCATGAGAATTCCTACAAACAAGACGAGGCCCCGCGCTACAATGCCCGCGACATGGCTGTGCTGCGCGGAAAGCGAGAAGGCGCTGCCGTCCTTTTAGGCAGCGCAACGCCATCCCTCGAAAGCTGGCACAACGCCCAGTCGGGAAAATACCAACTCGTGCGTCTCGACCAGCGAGTGGACGACAAAAGCATGCCGGTCGTGAGGGTCACGGATTTGCGGCGTCCCACGAGGAATGATCCAGAGGGTGGCATTCTCTCCCGCGCCCTGCGCGAGGCGGTGGAGGGGCGGATGGCCAAGGGCGAGCAAACGATTCTTTTTCTGAACCGCAGGGGATTTTCCACCTCGATGATCTGCGAGGCGTGCGGCCATGTGTGCCAATGCCCGGATTGCAGTGTCTCGCTCACCTACCACCGTGCCGCCGAGCGGTTGATGTGCCATATTTGCGGACATAGCAGCCGTGCACCGAAGGCCTGCCCGAAATGCTCGGACCCGAAGATTCGATACTCGGGAACCGGGACGCAAAAGGTCGAAGAGGCCCTGAAGCGCATCTTCCCGAAAGCCCGCATCGCCCGTATGGATGCCGACTCCATGACCCGCAAGGAGGCTTACCGCGAGACGCTCGGAGCATTTAAAGAAGGCCGCATCGATATTCTCCTCGGCACGCAAATGATCGCCAAGGGACTCCATTTTCCAAATGTCACGCTCGTGGGAATCGTGAATGCCGACCTCGGCCTCCACATCCCGGATTTCCGCGCTGGCGAGCGGACATTCCAGCTCCTCACGCAGGTCGCAGGCCGCGCAGGCCGGGGTGAGATGGAGGGCGAGGTGTATGTGCAAACTTTCACGCCCTTCAGCCCATCGATTCAGTTTGCGAGGCATCATGATTTCGAGGGCTTCATGGAACAGGAAATGGAATTCCGAAAACGATTCGACTACCCGCCATTCGGTCGCATGGCCATGATCACGCTCAGGGGAGCAGTTCGCGAGCGCGTCGAGTTCTCCGCCCAAACGCTTTCGCGGAAACTGAAAGCCGCAGCACCCGCCGGTGTCATCACGGGCGAAGGTGTGCCAGCCCCGCTGGAAAAAGCGAAGACCTACTATCGTTTTCAGGTCTCCTTGCGGGGCCCGTCCTCGCTTCAACTCTCGCGTTTGGCACGAGCCACACTCGATGCCCTGCCAATGCCCGAAGATGTTTTTGTCGCGGTAGACATCGATCCGTTGCACCTTATGTGACCGCTGAGATGAAGGTTCATCCGATTGTCTATTTTCTATTTAAATCCACCGTGCGTTTGGCACTGGTGTTGATTTTTATCGGCATTCCTGCCGCCGTTTATTATCAGCGCGTCCACGGGATCGGCTTCGGAGCCAAGGAGGCGCTCGGCCAGGCACTAAGCAGTCCCACACTGGAAGTCGGCATAGGCCACCTGTCGATCAATCCGTTTCTGGGCCTGGTGGCGAGGGATGTCCGGGTCCGAGAGCGGGGCAATGACTCCAACACGCTGGCATCGATCAACCAGGTTGCCATCTCGGTAAGCCTTGGCGAACTCATGCAGAGGCGTGTCGTGGTCGACAGCCTGTCGCTGAGATCGGCGGACGCTTCGATTCCACTGCCAAGGTCCACTGACGGCCAACGGGTCGAAATCAAAGACATCCATGCCGAAACCATTGTCCTCGGTGCCGGCATGCGTGTGAGTTCCTTCGAGGGCACAGTGGCAGGGATCAAGGTCCGCCTGAACGGCGAGGTGCAAAACCCCTTCGACTTGCGACTGCCCGAGAATCCCGTGCCGGAGGAACAGCCTCAACAAAATCCTCCCTTTGAAAAAATCCTCCGCTGGCTTGCGGAGACCTCCTTTGCTCGCGGGGAGCCTGTCATCAGCGCGAGATTCACAGTCGATGCCGCTGAGCTCTCAACGCTGGCATTTCCAGACTTCTCGATCACCTGCCCGCAGGTCGAGCACAAGGCAATGGTTTTCTCGAACATCAAAATTCAGGGTGATTTTCTGGATGGCAGGGTTCGCGTTCCGATCATTGAGATCCACGACGCGAGTGGACTGCTGCAAGCCTCGGGGGAATGGGAGCGCAGCACCTCAATCGCGATGCTTTCCATTCGATCCAACCTCAACCCGGCACCAATTCTGGCGACTGTCATGGGTCCGGAAAAAAACAAGGACCGCCCGCATTTTCAGGGAGTTCCCGAACTGGAGGCGGAGGTCACGGCAGACTTCACAAAGCCCAACGCCGGGCTACGGGTCATCGGCAGTTTTCTGGCGCCGAACCTTCAGTTCAAAGGCGTAGAATTTCGCGAATTGGGTTTCGGTTTTGCATGGGCGGATCAACGCCTTCATGTGCGCGATATTTCATTTACAGCAAAGCGCGGGACCTTTTCCGGCAACCTTTGGATTGCTCCGGGAGACTATCGCCTGCAGGCGCGAACCTCGATTCCCCCGACAGATTTGAGCCCGCTTTTGGACGGCCCGACGCGGGAATTTTTAGACAAGATGCAAATCGCCGACCTGCCGGACATTCAGATTTCGCTCCGCGCGCCGAAATTGGATTTCGCACTCATGAAAGGAACGGGACACCTGAAACTTGGACGCACCGCCATGCGCGGAGCCTGGATCGACTCGGGAACGGCCGATCTTGTGATCGCGGACAGCTGCGTTAGCTACAAAAACATCGTCATCACTACCGGCCCAGGCAAAGGCACGGGCTCATTTGACTACGATGTCGGCAGGCAGGAGGTGCGCCTCGAAAACATCCGTTCCACGCTTATTCCCTATGATGTGCTGATGTGGATCGATCCCAAAATCGCGAAGACAATCAGCCCATACCGCTTTCGCTCGAATCCGAATGTGGCGGTTCAAGGCAAGGTTCACATGCGACTGGCGACGAAGAATAATTTATCGATCCAAGTCGAGTCCCCTGCCGGGATGGATTACGATCTGCTCGGCAAGACGCTCTCATTCGGAAAAACATCGGCAAAAGTTCTTGTGATTGGAAGCAAGGTCGATGCCCGAGTGACACGCGCCCCGCTGATGGGCGGGGAGGTCACGCTAAAAGCAGATGTCTCGATCGACCCCAAGTCGCCGTTTTTCACAGCGGATGTCCAATTGGAGCGGGTGAATTTTTCAAAACTCACGAAGCTCTACTTCAACTACGACGACTCGAAGGGCGTGGTCAGCGGAAGGTATAATTTCAAAACCAAAATGGGAGAGGAGGAGTTCATGACAGGAAATGGCAGCATTCGCATCGAAGACGGGAATGTGTTTGCGATTCCCACGCTCGGCCCCTTCGCAAGCATTATTGGCGCGATTCTGCCGGGTGTGGCTTACAATACGGCCCGACTCGCCACGGCAGATTTCACAGTCGCCAACAAGAAGGTCAGCACGAAAAACATCGAAATTGTGGGCAGCGGCTTCTCGATGTTCGGCGATGGCGACATCTATTTCCTCACAGGCAAGCTCGACATGGACATGAGACTCAATGCGCAAGGCGTGCCTGGCATTGTGTTTTTTCCGGTGAGCAAACTTTTCGAATACCACTCGGACGGCACTTTTTCAGACCCGCGTTGGTCTCCCAAAATCATTCCACGCATTCCAGTTTTTGGTGGCGCAAAAAAGCCGGAGGACAAGACCCCATGAAGACCGCAAGCACGAATGCCGCAAAGGATCTCTACAAGGAACTGCGCCGCCTTGGCTGGCAGCAAATATGGAGTGATCATGTGTCGGCGTTTAACCGCGAGATACCGGGTTCTAAAACAAGGAATGCTGGCCTGGTGCGCGCCGTGGGCGTTGTTTTCTTGGAAAGCGGCTCCCCATCTCAAAAAGCCGAAGTCGCGGCCTGGCTTCGGTCGCTCTTGAAGGACCCCGATGAAAAAATCCGCCGCTACGCCATGGCGGCACTTCCCAAGATTGGAGCGGAGGTGCCAGACGAGGTAGCCTTGATCGAGCTGCTCCAGAGGGAAAATCCCGCAGAGCGGGAGAGAAAATATCTGGCTCGCGCCTTGGATAAAATCGGAGGCAAAGCCACTTTGGATGTCGCTGACAAACTGCCGGTCCAAACCGCCTTGAAAGTGAAAGCCAGCATCGCCCGGGAGGAGTCGCCATCGACGATTCGTTTGGACGAAAAGATCGAGAAGGTTGCCGGCCTGCAAATCCACTTGCGCAGCCGCCGGGGACTTGAGGGAATTGTCAGGCAAGAGCTGGAATCATCGCTGAAAATGAAGGCGCTTTTCGAGGTCAAATCCTCTCGACCGAGATTGGTGGAACTCACACCCCTCGCCGACTTCAGCCTCTCCGATTTACTTACCCTGCGGTGCTTTGGAACTCTGGCTTTTGTTCTCGGAAAGATTCTGAGACCTGATGCCACGCCAATCGTAAAGGTTCTCGCCGCATCCTCTCACCTGCTTCAAACACTCACGCAGGGCAGCATCCGCTATCGTCTCGAGTTCCCATCCCTCGGCCACCAGCGGGCACTTGTTCGTGAGATCGCCAATCGCGCCTACGCTTTGTGTCCCGACCTTTTGAACGACGCCCGAAGCGCTCCCTGGGCGGTTGAGATTCACCCGTATGACGGCCAATTTCTTGTGGAACTCCGTCCGAGGCTTTCGCCCGACCCCCGTTTTTCCTATCGCATGCTTGATGTTCCCGCCGCATCGCATCCACCGCTCGCGGCATGCATGGCCAGACTTGCAGGAAATTCGGGCAGCGATGTCGTCTGGGATCCCTTCTGCGGATCGGGTTTGGAATTGATCGAACGCGGTCTACTCGGAGGCGTGCGGAAGCTCTTGGGGTCTGACCGGAGCGCCCAAGCGATTGATATCGCCAAGTCCAATCTTACAGCCGCCACCCTTCGCGTGGAGGCGGATTTTTTCCATGGAGATTTCCGAGAAGCCGACCTCGCATCAAACTCGATAAGCCAGATCATCACGAATCCTCCCATGGGTCGCCGGGTTCCCATTCCCAACCTTGCCGGACTCATTGGCGATCTTTTGGAGACTTCCGCGAGAGTCCTTCAACCGGGAGGCGTTCTTGTTTTTGCAAATCCGCTCTCCATCCGCCCATCAGACGCCCGGCTCAAGCTCGACATGAAACAGCGCATCGATCTGGGAGGCTTCGATGTCCAACTTGAGCGCTACATCAAACCCCATCGGTGAGCTTTTTAAATTCCATTTCCAAAATCCTCTTCGCGGTGATGCTCGCATGGCCTGCGGGAGCACACGCTGGAGAACAGGCGGAGGTTTTTTATGCGATGGAAACCTCATCCCTCGGGCCGCGCCGGATTCCGAATCCCGCAGTCGTGCGCCGAATGGTGGATAATCTGATCTGCGCAGCCACCGGCAAGCCCACTCAGGCAGCTGCCTGGGCTTCCCTCGTGAAACCAAGCGAGCGGGTGGGCATAAAAGTCGCCGCCTCCGGTGGCCCTGTAAGCGGGACGCATCCCGCCGTGGTCAAAGCCATCGCCTCGGGGCTCATTTCTGCCGGGATTCAGCCCGCGAATATCATCGTTTGGGATCGCAACCTCGACGACCTCCTTGCCGCTGGCTACTCGCGGAATGATCCACTTTACCGATTAAGATGGGTCGATACGGCGACAGGCTATGACAAGAAATCCCAGGTCACCGCACCCGTCATTGGCCGCTTGATCTACGGCGACAGCTCATTTGGCGACCGCAAGGGTTCCCGTATGGAAGACCTCCTGATCGGCGGAGAGCAACTCAGCAGCACGAGCTACTACGCCAAGGTTCTAAGTCAGGAAGTGGACAAGGTCATCAATGTCCCCTCCCTCACAGATAGCTTTCTGACCGGCGTAAACGGGGCTCTGGCGAATATGACACTTCCAAATCTCGACAACTGGCGGCGTTTTACACGCTCGCCGGATTTCGGCGATCCCTACATGGCGGAAATCTACGCAGATGCCATGATTCAAGGCAAAGTCGTTCTCACGATCCTCGACGCGCTGGTGCTCCAATATGCCGGCGGACCGTTTCCCAACCCTGGGTTTCTGATCGACCACCATACCATTTTTGTGAGCAAGGACCCCGTGGCGATTGATGCCACTGCCATGCGTTTGCTCAATGAAAACCGGACTCCCTCCCGGCTTCCCGCACTCGATAAAATGACGCTCTGGTTGGAAAGCGCCTCTGCGATCCAACTGGGCAAAAACCGCGAGGAGAACATCAAACTCATCCGAGTCGGAGCGCGACCCGAGCCGCCTGCAGGCTTCAAGCCCTCCCCTCCGCAAAATCCCGCGCCACGCTGATGTGGAACTCCACCCCCGCGCAGATTCCCTTCGCCTCGCTGAACCTGCCGGATCTCTGGCAGCAGGATGCGGTGCGGCATCTGAAGGGCGGGAGTGATGTCATTATTGATGCCCCAACTGGTGCCGGGAAGACGCGGGTATTTGAACTTTTTTTGAAAACACCGGAGGCCGCCCGACTGGGACAGGCCGTTTACACAGTCCCGACCCGCGCCCTTGCAAACGACAAATGGCGTGAGTGGAAATCCCTCGGATGGAATGCCGGCATCGCCACAGGCGATATCGCGGAGAACCTTCAAGCTCCCGTGCTGGTGGCAACGCTGGAAACCCAGCGCGAGCGCATTCTCAGTGGAAACTCCCCGGGATTTCTCATTCTGGACGAATACCAGATGCTTGCCGACGCCCAACGGGGACTGAATTACGAGATGGCCACGGCGCTGCCGCAGCCTTCAACGCGTCTACTGCTCTTGAGTGGAAGTGTGAGGAATCCCTCGGATATTGCGGAGTGGTTGAAAAGACTCGGGCGGCGTGTGGAGTTGATCCAAGTCCGGGAGCGCCCGATTCCCTTGGACGAATTTCCAGTCGAGAACCTCCCTCGCATCCCGGACTCGGTGCATGGCTTCTGGCCACGGGTAGCTGTGGCCGCGCTCCAAGCGGGATTGACGCCCCTTCTGCTTTTTGCGCCACGCCGCCGCGATGCGGAAAAGATGGCGACACAGATTGCTGCCGCGCTGCCCGCAGACAGCCCGGTTCGCATGACGCTGGAGGATCAAAACCTGCTCGGGAGGGACCTTGCAAGACTACTGCAGCACCGCGTGGCATTCCATCACAGTGGCCTCCCCTACTCCGCCCGAGCCGACTGGATCGAGCCGCTTGGAAAAGCTGGAAAACTCCATGTCATCGTCGCCACCACAGGCCTTGCGGCGGGAATCAACTTTTCGGTTCGATCGGTGATAGTCACCTCGACCAGCTACGGCGACGCCCGATTCCAGCGCACGCTCCGCTCCGATGAGTTGCTGCAGATGTTTGGCCGGGCTGGGCGAAGGGGTCTTGATGAGCGGGGTTTTGTGATTACCGCACCGAATCTCCCAGGACTTCCCGATGCCTCGCCTCGACAACTGCGGAGGGTCAACCAAATGGATTGGCCAACTTTGCTGCGCGTCATGGAGGCGGGTGCAGACGACGGCGCAAGCCCGCTTGCGCGCGCATCCCTCGTCTGCGAGAGGCTCTTCAGCCGACAGAAAATCGCTCCCGATTTGGCGAGCGCCTTGGTGCCATCAAAATCAAGCGAGCGGCACGGGCCAACCAGAGTCGAGTTCCTCGGGCCGGACAATTCCTGGCATTTACTGAAAGCCGCGAAAGAGGAAAAGCGCCCGCTTGGCGAGTGCCTTTGTCTCAACAAAGCACGATGGATTCCCGCCCTGCGAGCGCCTCGCAGTCTCGAAGCGCTGTCGCATGGCAGAGCTTGCAAGATCGAGGTTCAAACCGGTTTTGCCTATGGAAAGGAAGTGCCGGTTGCGCGCTTCTCCGGCACACATTTTCATCCGCTGCCTTGGATTCAGAAACTGCTTGGTTTGGGCAAATCCGAGACATTTTCCGAAGCGGAGCTGATTCGCGATATCATCCCGCTTCTTGAAAACAATTGGGCACCCGGCCAGTTCCACTCCACAGCCCTGCACGGGCCGAATTTGATGGCTCGCCTCTCGCTGGCAGGCGTTCCCATCGATGCGGTCGTGATGCCTGATGGCACCGCCCTGCTGGATCCTCCCCGCCGACGCGTGAGTTCCCTGGGCGAGGTAGGCAAAACAGCGGTCTTCAATCCCGCTCCGGGATCCCCCGCACACGCATGGAGCAAACTGGGGCTTGTGGACGATTCGGGCTCGCCAACTCCTCGAGGCCGGCTCTTCAGCCGCTTTCAAGGGGGCGAGGGACTCATGATCGCAGCGGCGTTGGAGGATTTCTCCTACCCCGTCGAGGACATTGTCTCACATCTGGCAAACCTCAGAGGCGGGCCGCGCTTTGGGGATTTTGCGGATGGGCCGAGCCTGCGCCTCGCAAGCGCGGCGCGGGAGGTTTACGGACATGTCGACTACGAAGGCTATCTTGAGGGAGGCTTGTGTCCGGGCTTCGGCGAGGGAACTTGTGAGGCGTTGAGTTTGCACCGCAGCGGCGGAATGCGCGCCTTGCAAGGCGAGACGGACTCAATTCGGCGTGGCGATATCGAGCGGGCCACCTTGGAGTGGAGAAGTCTCCTTCGTCACATTTTGCACGCTGCGAATCCCGAGTTTCCGCGTTGGCTGGAGCTTCAGGCCGCCGCACGACATGCGCTTGAGAATCCAGCCCTATAAAAACTCCGTCCACTTTTTGAAAGCGGCGCGGGCGTATTTTTCAAGACCGGGCAAAACCTCGCGGGCCTGGCGGATCAAGTCCTGCGGATCGATGCCTAGATCGATCAGATAATCCGGCGAATCCCAGACCAACTCTTCGAAGAGCGCCGGCGTCATTTCGAGGTGGAATTGAAATCCGTAGCAACTGCGACCGTAACGAAACATCTGGTTAGGCGTGAGAGGCGTCGAGGCCAGACGCACACCACCGCTGGGAATTTCAAAGACATCTCCATGCCAATGCGCAGCGCCGAAAACCGGAGGCAAGATGACCGCGAGGGGATCACTCGCCGCATCCAGCGTGCGGGTGACCGGAAAAAAACCGATCTCCTTGCTCTCAGCCCTGCGAACCTCGGCTCCGAGAGCTTTCGCGATCAGTTGTCCACCCAGACACAGGCCGAGGATTGGTTTTTGAAAAGCGAGAGCGGAGCGGATCAATGCGCATTCGGATTCGAGGTAAGGGAAACGCTCGACTTCGTAGGCGCTTTGCCCCCCACCACCGAGGATGAGTCCGTCAAATTGACTGGCATCCTCCGGCAATGCCTCGCCGGCGTAGGGATGAGCAACGCTCAAGGGGATACCAAGATCAGCCAGCACCTCAGCCACGAGACCGGGGTTGTCGACATCCCCATGCTGAATGAAGAGCACTTTTTTCATGCATCAAAGGTCAACACGCCCACCTGGCGGATGAAACGAAAAAAGGCGGCGCTGGCGTGTATTTCTGCATTGCCAAGGAGGCTGAGAATGGAAAAACTACGGCCCGTTCGCCCGGACTGCCGGATCGAAAACCAACACCATGCCCAAACTCTCAAGCCCTATGCCAAGTGTCACCGATGACGAAGTAGCCGTGGATCCAGCAGATTACGCCCGCGCGGAAATCAATGCCTCGCTCAAACCGAAGCAGAAGATTGGTTTTTTTAGGGAAATGATCCGCATCAGGCGCTTCGAGCAGACATCGCTCAAGTATTACAACCAAGGCATGATGGGTGGATTTCTCCACCTCTACATTGGGCAGGAGGCGGTGGCCGTTGGAACCGTTTCCCTGATGGGTAAAAATGACCATGTCATCACCGCCTACCGCGACCATGGTCACGCGCTCGCCGTGGGAATGGGCATGAATGAATGCATGGCGGAGCTTTTTGGAAAAGCCACTGGCTGCTCGCGCGGCAAGGGCGGATCGATGCACTTCTTCGCACCCGACAAAAACTACTGGGGCGGTCATGGAATCGTCGGTGGCCAGACCCCGCTCGGGCTGGGACTCGCTTACGGACTCAAATACAAAGGCCTGAAAGGTTGCGCGCTTTGCTTCATGGGCGATGGAGCGGTCAACCAAGGCGCCTACCACGAATCCTTGAACCTCGCCGCACTCTGGAAACTCCCGGTGGTTTACATCATCGAAAACAACAAATACTCCATGGGCACCACGCTCGAGCGCTCCTCGGCTATGAGAAATTGCCTCGCCGAGCGAGCCGATGGATATGGCATCGTATGGGATATCGCCAATGGCGAGGATTTCTACGAAGTGCGGGCCAAGACAGCAAACGCCATGCGCCGCGCGCACGAGCAGTCGCTCCCGACCGTTCTCGAGGTCGACACCTATCGCTACTATGGTCACTCGGTCGCGGATGCGAATGCCAAAAAATACCGCTCCCCCGAGGAAATCGAGCGCTACAAGACGCACCACGACCCGATCAGCCTGTGGAAAAAACGCCTCATGGATGAAGGTGTCCTCACCGAAGCCGAGGCCGAGGCGATCGATGAGGCAGCCAAAGAGGAGGCCGACAACGCCGCGCAATTCGCGATCGATAGCGACTCTCCCGCACCCGAGACAATTTTCGAGGATGTCTACTGGGAAGTTGACAACAAAACCGAATCCGGCTCAACCGGACGCCACTTCTTCAGCGAATAACAACCACGCCGCCGCCCGCTTCGGGCGTTCTCATTTCCTGACCGAAACGATTTTTTAGAACACACCGCACCATGCCTCTGATCACCTACCGCAAAGCCCTCAACGACGCCCTCGCCGAGGAAATCATCCGCGACGAAAATGTCGTCATCATTGGAGAGGAAGTGGCTCAATACAACGGCGCCTACAAGGTCACCGAAGGCCTCTGGCAGCGCTTTGGAGACAAGCGCGTGGTCGATGCCCCGATCAGCGAAGCGGGCTTCATCGGCATGGGCATCGGCGCCTCGATGCTGGGCATTCGTCCGGTGATGGAGCTCATGTTCTGGAGCTTTGCCTATGTGGCCTGGGATCAAATCATCAACAACGCCGGCCAGGTTCGCTACATGAGCGGCGGGCTCATCAACTGCCCCATCGTCATCCGCGGCCCCGCAAACGGGGGAACCAATGTCGGAGCCACCCACTCGCACACGCCGGAAAATTTCATCGCCAACACGCCGGGGCTCAAAGTCGTTTGCCCAGCGACTGCCTACGATGCGAAGGGCTTGATGAAGGCGGCAATCCGGGACAACGACCCTGTCTGCGTCATGGAAAACACGCTTCTTTACGGCGAGTCGTGGGAGGTTCCCGAAGAGGAATACATCATCCCCCTCGGCGTTGCCGACCTTAAGCGCGAGGGAACCGATGTCTCGCTGATCGCCCACGGGCGCGCGGTCATCACAGCCCTTAAAGCAGCAGAGATTCTCGCCGCCGAGCATGACATCAATGCGGAGGTTCTCGATCTCCGTTCGATTCGCCCGCTGGATGAGGAGGCGATTCTCAACTCTGTTCGTAAAACGCACCGCGCTGTTCTTGTCGATGAGAACAAGCCTTTCTGCGGCGTGTCGGCCCAGATTGCGGCCACCATTCAAGAGAAGGCCTTCGACGATCTCGACGCACCTGTTCAGCGGGTCTGCTCGCTCGACGCCCCGGCCATCTACTCTCCAGCCTTGGAAAACCTGCAACTCCCCACAGTGGCACGCATCATCGAAAAAGTTCTACACATCCGCTAAGACGCATTCCGACTATGAATCAAATCACCATGCCCAAACTGAGCGACACGATGCTCGAGGGAACGCTCATCAAATGGCACAAAAAAGCCGGCGACAAAATTTCCGTTGGCGATGTCATCGCAGATGTGGAGACCGACAAGGCCACCATGGAAATGGAAGCCTTCGATGACGGACTCATCACGGAACTTCTCATCCCTGAAGGCGGAGTTGTGAAGGTCGGCCAGCCGATTGCCAATCTTGAAGGCGGGAAGAAAAGTGCTGCCAAATCCTCCGCCACGGCTGCACCTGCCGCATCCGCGCCCGCTGCGACTGTTTCAGCACCATCAAAGCCAAAACCAACAGCGATGGCAGATGGTTCGCGCATCAAAGCCTCTCCTCTTGCCAAGAAAATCGCGCTTGAGCGCGGAGTCGATCTTTCAGGCGTTCAAGGCACAGGTCCTGGAGGCCGTATCGTCGCTGCCGATGTGCCTGCCACGGCATCAGCGCAAGCCCGCAGTGCCACTCCCGCTGCACCTCGCATCGAAGTTCCTTTCTCGGACTCTGACACCGAGACCGCTCTTTCCGGAATGCGCCGGACGATTGCCGAGCGTCTCCTCGCGAGCAAAACGCAGATCCCACATTTCTACCTCAATATCGAGATCGATGCGGCTCCGCTTGCCAAGCTCCGCAAGGACTTGAACGCCGCCGCCGAGGCTGCCGGAACAGCCAAGGTGACCGTGAACGATTTCATCCTCCTCGCAGCAGCCCGCGCCGCGAAGCACCATCCAAAAGTCAACGCGGCATTCGCTGGCGACTCCATTGTCGAATACGGAAGCGTCAACCTCTCGGTCGCCATCGCCGTTGAGGACGGACTCATCACGCCAGTCATCCGCGATGCCCAAAACCTCTCACTCCGCGAGATAAGCTCCGCCGTGAAAGACCTCGCCGTTCGCGCCCGCTCGAAAAAAATCAAACCCGAGGAATACCAAGGCGGCACACTCACCATCTCCAACCTTGGCGCCTACGGCATCGACAGCTTCTACGCGATCATCAACCCGCCTCAAGCAGCCATTCTGGCGGTCGGAGCAATCGTGAAAAAACCGGTTGTCAACGCGCAGGACCAGATTGTAGCCGGACAGCGGATGACCATCGCGCTCAGCGGCGACCATCGCGTCGTGGACGGCGCGGCAGGAGCCGAGTTCCTTGCCACCATTCGCAAAAGCCTCGAGTCACCCACAACCTTGCTTTTTTTTTAATTTTCAAAATGCAGTTGCCGTTCGGATGTCCGGACGCTAAACAAAACACCCTTTTTTACGCTCACCAAACACACATGAATCATAAAGGAAGAATCGTTCAGGTCATCGGCCCCGTTGTCGATGTCGAGTTCAACCCGGCGGACGGCGCTCTGCCCAAAATCTACGATGCCCTCGAGATCGACTTTGAAGTCGGCGGCGAGAAACAAAATCTCACCCTCGAAGTCCAGCAGCACCTCGGCGAAAATTGGGTTCGCTCGATTGCCATGAGCTCCACCGAGGGACTCACCCGCGGCATGGAAGTGAGCGCACTCGGCACCCCGATTTCCGTCCCCGTTGGCGAAGGCGTTCTGGGACGCATTTTCAATGTGACCGGTCAACCGACCGATGGACGCGGTCCCGTGCCACACGAGAAAAAATATCCCATCCACCGCAAAGCGCCTCCTCTTTTGGAGCAGGACACTAAGGCCCAGATTTTGGAAACCGGCATCAAGGTTATCGATCTGATCTGTCCGTTCACAAAAGGTGGAAAAGTGGGTGCCTTCGGTGGTGCAGGCGTCGGAAAAACCGTCGTCATCATGGAATTGATCAATAACATCGCCAAAGGCCACGGTGGTTACTCTGTATTCGCAGGTGTCGGTGAGCGCACCCGTGAGGGAAATGACCTCTACGCCGAAATGAGCGAATCAGGCGTTATCGTTCAGGATGACATCTCCAAATCCAAGGTGGCCCTCGTTTACGGCCAAATGAACGAACCTCCAGGCGCCCGTCTCCGCGTGGCCCTCTCGGCGCTCGCGATGGCCGAGTATTTCCGCGACGAGAAGAACCAAGATGTGTTGCTCTTCATCGACAACATCTTCCGTTTCTCACAAGCAGGCGCCGAGGTTTCCGCCCTTCTGGGCCGCACACCGAGCGCGGTGGGATATCAACCCACACTCGCCGCTGAAATGGGCGACTTGCAGGAACGCATCACATCGACCACGAAAGGTTCGATCACATCGTTCCAAGCCGTTTATGTGCCTGCGGATGACCTTACGGATCCGGCTCCGGCGAACACCTTCGCCCACTTGGACTCCACAATCGTTCTCGAGCGCTCGATCGCGGAATTGGGCATCTACCCTGCGGTGGATCCCCTCGCCTCCACATCCAAAGCCCTCGCGCCCGACATCGTCGGTGAGGAACACTACAATGTGGCGCGCGGCGTTCAGCGTGTGTTGCAGCGCTACAAAGACTTGCAGGACATCATCGCCATTCTCGGCATGGACGAGCTTTCGCCCGAGGACAAACTCACCGTCTATCGCGCCCGCAAAATCCAGCGTTTCCTGTCGCAGCCGTTCCATGTGGCGGAAATCTTCACTGGCACGAAAGGCCAGTATGTTTCCACCGCTGACACGATCCGCGGCTTCAAGGAAATCCTCGAAGGCAAACATGACGATGTTCCTGAAGCCAACTTCTATATGAAGGGCGGCATCGACATGGTTAAGGAATCCTAATCCCATGCTCCGGCTCGAAATCGTCACTCCCGAGGCGAAAACCTACTCCGATGATGTGGATTCCGTCGTGATTCCCGGCATCGACGGCGAACTGGGCGTGCTCCCCATGCACGCCCCGGTCATGACATTGCTCGAGCCTGGAGAACTCCGCGTTCTCAAGAGCGGCCAGGAACTCCGCCTGGCCGTCGGCGAGGGCTTCGTTGAAATCACTCCCGAAAAGGTCGCCGTGCTCACAGACATGGCCGTTAAGGAAAGTGACATCGACGAATCCGCCGCCGAGGAGGCAATCCGCCGCGCCGAGCAAGCTATGTCTGGCGAGAAACTCACCAACGAGGAATACGCAGCCAACAACGCTGCTCTTCTCCGCTCCTTGGCTCTCGTCAAAGTCAAGCGTCGCCGCCACCATGTTTAAGTAGGTCGATCTATCCTCAGGGTTAATACCTGGTTTGCATTTATATTTTCGGACTCTATATTACTTTAAGCAAATCAAGAAACTTTGGCGTGATAAGCACGCATAAAATCAAAGGCATTTGAGCTATAGATATATGAATTCTCGTAAAAATCGAAAAAGCCGCTTCTCTCAATCAGGCTACACGCTTTTTGAGATCATGTTGGTGCTCGGCATCATTGCCGTGCTGGTGGGATCGGCCATTTACATGTTGGTGGGAAATATCGATGTGGCCAAGGAGCAACGCGTGGATAGCGATATAGAGGCCATTTCCATGCAACTCCGCACCTACGAAATGCTAAACTACCGCATGCCAACGACGGAACAAGGTCTCAAGGCACTGGTTAACCAACCCACCACCGAACCTCGCCCCCGCCGTTGGAAACAACTCATGAAGACAGTCCCCATTGATCCTTGGGGCAATGAGTATGTATATCGCAATCCTGGCAAGGGGGGCGCAGCATTCGACATTTACTCGCTCGGACCCGATGGTAAGGAGAGCGATGATGACGCCGGAAAGAACAACTAAGCATATTTTCCTAAGAAGCTCAAAATGCGTTGGATATACGCTTTTTGAGATTCTTCTTGCTCTTGGAATTGTCGCCGTAGTTCTCGGGGTCACCATCCCCATGCTAATGAATTCATTTGGCGCGACGGAATCTGAACAAATAACACAGAGCATCGAAAAACTTGCTCAAAAGACTCGCCGAAATGCCGAAGAAAAGGGAGAAACCCTCCGCCTTCAAATACGAGAGACAGGAATTTACGCAGGAAAAGGGTTTACATCTTTCGATTTGCCTCGTGAGTGGAGGCTGAAAATAAAGCGTTTCACTGATAACCGCTTTCGCAAGCCAGAAAAACTTGAATTCTGGGAATTTAATAGCGCTGGAATCTGTGATCCAATTGAAATTCAACTGGTAAATCAAAATATTTCCTTTGTTTTGCAATTCGATCCGTTAACAGCCTTGATTGTTGAAAACAATGAGTAAAAAAGGGTTTACTTTATTTGAAGTGCTGATCGCCTTGGGTGTCTTTGCACTAGCAGTGACAGGATTAGCATTGGCCCTTCAGGCGGCAGTTGATGCAGCACTGAATGCTAGAAGCAGGATGCTTGCCCGCACGATTATAGAATCAAGACTTGCGGCGGCAATGGCCGATCCCCCGATGAATGGCAAACGCGAAATCGACGCTCGCTCGAATAATGGAATAACCGTGCTTGAGACATTTGAGCAGACCGAAATCCGCAATCCTGATGGAACAATTCTGCCGGGAATGTGGAAGCTAATCGTAACAGCTGGCCCGCTTCCTGGTGGAGGCAAGGAACGTGCTGAGATTCTGGTTTATAAACCATGAATAGATTTATTGCTAAACGAAACCGCTTAGGGTTCACACTTTTTGAACTCATCATGGCTCTCATGATTCTCGGCTTGCTCAGCGGTGCAGTTTACTCGATTTCAACCGCTGCCTTGGAGACGACCCAAGCCGTTATTTCTGAGCAAGCTGGATCAAGACGTTTGGAGGCGTTTTTGAAAGTAACTCGAGATGCATTTTCAAATCTGCCGGCGGATGGCAAAGTTTTTCTTCGGTTGGCCAAATCCTCGACGGGCTCACCCATTCCAGAACTGGTTTTTATGGAAACATCAGGGGCTTTTGGTGTTTCAAGTCTCGGTGGAGGCTCACTCATACTTGCTGCAAGACCTAGAGCGGATGGAACACGCACATTCTCTCTTCTTCGCCTCCCACCAAACTCCCAGGGAATCGAGCTTGAGCGACTTCGCTCGCAGGGGGCCTGGGTTTCCCTGTTGCCCGGAGTCGAAAAGGTAAAATGGTTTTTTTTTAAAGGAGGCGAATGGATTGAGGAATGGCCCGAAGGCCCAGAGCGTCTGCAAATGGCCCGTCTGCAATTTGAATATGACAAGATGCCAGGTGCCTTTATTGATGTCATCTTTTGGATTCCCTCTCTTGTGCCTCCGCAGGCCCCCCCGAAGCAGAATGCACAACCGTAAATCCGAAATCACCCGAGCCAAATGAAAAGCCGTAAAAGAATCCAGGGCGTCGCTCTTCCTTTAGTGCTTTGGTGTATAGCATTTTTAGCAGGATTAGTGATCCTTGCGGGTGGCATGGTTGAAGGCTGGATTCAAAGTGAGGCTCGAGCTGAAAAGCGATTTATTGCTCGACAAATGGCTCTTAATGGAGTCGCCTTTGGGTTAAATCCGGCTGTAAATTTAGGGAACCCGCTTTTACAGAATGGAAGCAGAGACTCTGAAGGCTATGATGTCAAAATCACAAATGAGTCCTCCAGAATCAATCCGAACTACTGGATTCAACTTGGGAATCGTTCCTTATTTACACGCCTCTTTACTGACTGGGGAACGGAAATAACCGCCAGCGATGCCGCGATTGACTGCCTTACAGACTGGATAGACGCTGATGATTTTGTCCTTATGAAAGGTGCTGAGCGCAGGGAATACGAACTCGCGGGCCGCTCAGGGTATCCAGCCAATCGACCGCTGAAGCACATTCGTGAAATGGAAGCAATCCTGAATCTTTCATCATTATTATCCGCAAAGCAAGGCTGGCAGGATGACTTTACTATTTGGTATAGTGGAAAAATTAGCATCCAATATGTCAAAGAACCACTTCTCAAGGCCCTCGCCGAACTCACACCCAATCAGTGTCAATCGCTCATCCAGATGCGATCAGGCCTTGATGGGGTTGACAACACGGCGGATGACCGAAAGTTGGAATCGATCGAGGCGGTGGCGGACTTACTTGGAACTGGAGGCAAGCAGCGCGCGGCCCTGCTGGAGTTTTTCGACACCTCGGGAGATTTGCGCCGCATCGAAAGCACTGGCTGGTGCGGAGGCATATCACACAAGATTGTCGTTATCGCGCCGACAGGGTCGCCTGGACAAATTATGAGCTGGGAGGAGCGATGAAACCACACACTCCCGATGCAGTGCTGAGGCCCGGCGCGGAAGGCTGGGAGCTTTGGAAATTCCCTCTCAAGGAATCGCCCTCACTGGATCAGGCGTTTTCAGAAAAGTCGCTGGATACTTTTGCAAATGTGGTGCTGGCTCTGCCTTCGCGCAGTGTTCTGTCCATGCCATTGTGGATAGCTTCGCAAGGCGATCCTGCGGAATTGGCCGAACTGGAACTGACGAGCCGACATCTCCTTCGAAAGGACGCGCAGGTTTATACAGTTCCCGTCCTGGAAAAAGAAGGACGCACACTGGTTTTGGCCCTTGCAGCGACGGATGACCAAACACCGCACGGCTACCTCAAGAAGGCTAAGAATTTTGAGATTCCTGCGAGGCTGTTTATTCCCGCAGGTGCCGATGTTCTGGTTTGGCACGAACAAGGGGGGCTGTGCTTCGCCATTTACCGTGAAGAAAAATGCGTCTTTTTTGCTGCGACGGGCGATGCGAATCCCGGCCCAGCTTTTTGCGGGGCCATCTCACGCACGGCAATGAGACTGAAATCAGAAGGCGTCATCACCCGCATGCCTGCCAAGTTGCGCTTGATCGGAGATTTTTCGGAGTCGGATGCGGCGTCCGTTGGACACACGCTGCGTTTGGATTTTGAAATTGAAAAACAGCTTCCAGCCCCCGTTCTGCCAACAATCTTGAGTGCTGCGGCGCCTCCGACGGCTCGCGAGGCATTACAGTCCCGCACGCGCTTGAAGCGTCTGGCTTCTTTTGCCACAGCGGGTCTGGCCACTTACGCAGTTGTCTTATTTTTTGTTGCCATCGACCTCGGTTGGCAACGCTTCCAATTGCATAGGCTGCATACCGAGTTTAAGTCCATTGAACCGGCATCAACGAAAGCCCAGCACCTCGTGACCGAGTGGAAACAATTTCGATCCGCCATCGATCCGCATACCTTCGCGATCGACCAATTGGCCGCTGTGGCCAGCGAAATCCCAGGCGAGCAGGTTCGATTAACCCAATACAACTACGACAAAGGCCGACTCTCAATTGCTGGGGAGGCCACGGATGTCTCGCAGGCTTATGAATTTTTTGAGCGAGTGAAAAAAGCCCAACTCTTACAGGATTACGACTGGACCTCCCGCCAACCGCAATTAGCGGGCCGCAACAAAGTGAGGTTTGAAATGGAAGGAGCACGACCCGATGCGAAAACTGGCCAAGAGTGAAACACGCTTGCTCCTGATCTTCAGTGCAGCCGTCTTTTTGGCGGTGAATCTTTTTGCCGTTCGAGCTTGGCTGAATCACCGATCGGGCGTTTTGGCCGCGATTTCGGAGACGCGTTCAGAGCTCTCGTCATCCCGCTCTTGGATTACCGCAGCGGAGGCACTTGAACCAGCTCGCGACTGGATGCAACAGCACCCCTCGCCTATCGAGAAACCGGATGCCGTTAATACCGGACTTCTCAACACTGTTCGAAATATGGCTGAAAAATCAGGCCTCAAGATCGCAGAGGAAACACTTCTCCCCGGAGAGGAGGCCGATGGAGCCCGCGCGGCAGTCCTTCAGACAAAAATCACAGGCCCCTTCTCAGGAGTGGCTACCTTTTTATTCGATATCCAGAATCCCACCTCCTGGCGCTCCGTGGAAAAAATGATGATCCGCAGTGACAACGAACCGCCCAATGTGGTTGTGGAAATGGAAATCCGCCAGTATTTCCGCTCCACGGATTCCAACCCTGCGCCAACTACCTCCGAATGAGAATTCCGCTCGCCATCTCAATTTTACTGGCAACCACCGCTTTGATGCAAGGTGCGGACGATGCGCCTTGGATGGAGCAGCGTTCGATGGAAAAGTTTCAAGTCCTGCTGAACCGCTCGCCCTTTTCGCTACCCACAGCGGAGGAAAGCGCCCCGATGGCCGACCGTTTTTTTCTGACAGGAGCGGCCACAATCAACAATGAAGCCGTAGTTTTCGTCTTGGATAAAAACACTCAAGTTCGCCACATGCTCGCCGTCAAGCCGGACGCCGCGAACAACCAACTCCTCGACTACAAACCGGATGCCGACCTGAAAAACATGAGCGCACGCATTCGAATCGAAGGCCAAGAAACAACCATTCGCTATGCCGACCTCCCAGCAGAGGCTCAACCCGCACCACAGATGCCAATGAACCCGCAATTGCCTCAGCAGCCCGGAGCTCCTCAGCAACCTCCGGGAGCTGCAGCCGTGCAACCAGCTAACACCAATGGAAATGAACCGCCACGACGCGTCATCCGTCGCCGAGTAATTTCTGGCCAACCACCAGCCGCCCAGCCCGTCCCTAATCAATGAAAAACCACTTCATTCCTGTCATTCCCGCGCTCCTCCTCTGCGCGATGCCTCTTGGAGCCCAGACACCGCAAGTCCTGCCTCCGGGGACACCGGTCACCCCCACCCTGGCTCCACCGGCAGCGCCCCGCCCTGCCGAATCTGTAAGCATTACTTTCCCGCGCAACTCGGTGCTGGATGTCATTTCTTTTTACGAAACACTCACCGGCAAGCGCATCATCCGCGACTCGAACCTCGCCGGTCAGGAGCTCTCGATCATGGTCGCCAAACCGGTCAGCCGGGACGACGCTATTGCGATTGTCGAGAGTTCCCTCTTGATGAACAACTACAGCATCGTGCCGGTTGACGATCAGACGATCAAAATCCTCGGCCCGAGTCGTGCTCCGCGCACGGAGGGTCTGCCCCTACTGAGCGAGATTCAATCCCTGCCAGCAGATGGCGACAAGGTGCTGAGCTTTTACAAGCCGCTTTCTTTCATTTCCCCAGAAGAAGCCATCGCTGTCGTGCAGGGCGTCGTGCAGATCAATGCCTACGGTTCTGTGGTTCCTGTTTCAAATACCAACGCCATCATCCTCACGGACAAAACCCCTGTCATCCGAAAGGCTCTCGGCATTCTTGATTTGATCGATGTCGAGCCGGCCCGTGTCGTCACAGAGTTCATCCAGCTTCAGCGCGCCAATGCAGAACGCGTTGTTCAAGTCCTCGACGAAATGTTCGGGAAAGATGATCCCGCAAAATCCAAAGCATCCACCACTCAAGCCCAGACTCCCGCGAATCCGCAAAATCCCGAAACCCAGCAAGCCGCAGGAGGAGCCTCTGAGGCTCGCTACGAAAACCGCCTCATTTCTGGAAAGGCAAAATTCCTCGCCGACAAGCGCACCAACCGCATCCTCGTCGTAACACGCGTGGAGAATTACCGCTATGTTCGTGATGTGATCTCTCAGCTCGATTCCGCCGGAAATTTCGAGCAACCGTTCACCAGAATCCTCAATTATGTTCCGGTTAACGACATCTTCCCCGTCCTTACCGATATGCTGAGCGACCCGGATTCCGAGAAGCAGGGCGGCACTGGACAGACCGGGCAAAGCGGATCAAACAATAATCCCCTGAATCAAAACTCGACCAACAACTCGAACGGTGGACTTGGCAACACTGGCGGCGATGGCATGAGTCGTCCTGACCGCCTGGGCGGCGAGTCTCAGCAAGGCGCCCCGCAATCTGCCACCATCGGAGAAATCCGACTGATTGCGGACAATAACTCCAACAGCATCATAATATTTGGACCACCTGAGAGCAAAGCCCGCGCCAAGCAGATTCTGGACATCCTCGATCAACGTCCCAAGCAGGTCTACCTCGCCGTTGTAATCGGCCAACTGAGACTGAGCAAAGGCGTGGACTACGGAGTCAGCTACCTCATCAGAAATAAAGCATTCCAACCTCTCAACAATCTCCTCGGCAATAGCGACGCCAGCGGAATGGCCGCCACATCGCTCAGCCCAAGTATACTGCCCGGAGGCACATTCCCAAATGCGGCGTCCATAGTTAATCCTTCCTCACTTACGCCGGCACTATCTTCCCTCGCGGGACTGACCATTTACGGAAGCATCGCGGATTCGGTGGATGTCTTTGCCCGTTTCCTAGAAAGCACCGAGCGCTTCCGCACCCTCTCACGACCGGTCATTTACACGACAAACAACCGCAAAGCCACCATCCTTTCAGGTCAAAAAGTGCCCGTGCCGACCCAATCGCTCACCACAGCCACCGGCGGCGGCATCAGCGGAAACGGCAGCGCGATTACTTCTAACATCCAATATCAGAATGTCGTGCTGAAGCTCGAGGTCATTCCGCTCATCAACTCCGACCGTGAGGTCAATCTGATCATTGCTCAAACAAACGATAATGTCATCGGCACTGATACTATTTCGGGCAACAAAGTCCCCATCATTGCCACACAAGAAATCACCACCAGCGTCCGTGTTCCCAATGGCGCAACAATTGTGCTCGGCGGATTGATTTCCGAAGACAAGGAACGCGATGTGGAAGGCATGCCCTACATCTCCGATATCCCAGTGGTTGGATCACTCCTCGGCGGACGCACACAGTCCAAAGTCAAAAAAAATGAGCTCATTGTGATGATCCAGCCCTTTGTGGTGGACTCGAATCACGAAATGATGAAAGCCAGCGCCTATGAGGGTGACCGCTCTCCGCTGGGCCGCGATGGACAGGCCATGACAACTCCAATTGCTGAGCAGAAAACCCCACCTGCCGTCTGGACTCCCACACCGCTGCCGCCTGAGAAAAAGAAAAAGTTCCGCTGGCCTTGGACAAATGATCAATACAACTGACGACCTCCTTCGCCTTGCGGAACTCGCGGGTTCCAATGAGCCCGATAAGTGCCGCGATGTGCTCGACCGCGCCGCCTTTGCCCAGCGGTCTCCCATCGCCGCATTGCTCGATTCCAAGCTCGTTCAGGAATTGCCTTTCCTAAAAGCCCTCGCCTCTGAGCTGGGAATCCCTTGGCGCGAAGAGGAGGATGTCGCCCCAATCGATAATGTGAGGGACAAATTCCCCGCCCGACTTGCGCTGGGCCAGATTGTTTTGCCCGAAGCAGCAGTTCCTGGCGGCGAATTGAGCCTGCTGACTTTCGATCCCTTTGATTACGCGACATGGCAAGCCGTGACCCAGCACTGGCGTGGACCGGTCAGTCTCGTCATGACTTCGCGCAGCCGTCTTGTGGAGACGCTCAAGAAAACCTACGGCGTCGGCGCTGATACCTTCGAAGAACTTCTTGAGGGCCGTGAAGATGACCTGCCTGGAGGAGCCAAGGAGGAGGTCAATGTCATCGACGAGGACGACTCCGAAGCCTCGGTGATGAAATTTGTGAACCAAATCCTGCGCGAGGGACTCCAGCAAGGCGCGACCGACATCCATTTCGAACCGCTAGGCCACGACCTCCGTATCCGCTACCGCATCGACGGCGTCTTACAGGAGGTTCCCGTCCCGCAGCGGATCAAGATGCTACAGGACTCCCTCATCTCCCGCCTAAAAATCATGTCGGGCCTCGACATCGCCGAGCGGAGGCGTCCGCAGGACGGGCGCATTGCACTCGAAATCGCAGGTGCGCCGATCGATGTGCGCGTAGCCACCATTCCGAGCGTGAACGGCGAGAGCGTAAGCCTGCGACTTCTCGGCCAGCAACAATTCGACTTCTCCAGCCTCGGACTAGACCCCGAAAATGAGAAACGCATTCGCAACCTCATATCTATCCCAAACGGCATCGTTCTCGTAACAGGCCCCACAGGCTCGGGAAAAAGCACCTCGCTCTACACTTTTTTGAGCGCCATCAACTCGATGGAGCGCCGCATCGTCACCATCGAAGACCCTGTCGAGCACAAGCTCAATGGCGTCATCCAGATCGCGGTAAAACCCGAGATCGACCTGACCTTCGCCACCGCCCTGCGAAGCATCCTTCGCGGCGATCCAAACATCGTCATGGTGGGTGAAATGCGTGACCTTGAGACAACGGAAATCGCCATCCGCGCCGCACTCACAGGCCATCTGGTCTTCAGCACACTCCACACAAACGATGCTGTGGGCGGCATCACCCGCCTTTTGGACATGGGCGTAGAGCCCTTCCTCGTAGGCTCCGCAGTCCGCGCTTTCATCGCACAGCGCCTCGTGCGCCGTCTTTGCAAATTCTGCTCCCAACCGGCCGATTATAAAGCCGAGGACCTCGCGGCTGTTGGCTTCCCGATGGAGTGGGCAAACAAAATCCGACGACCTGTCGGTTGCCCACACTGCCGGAATACGGGTTTCTCAGGCCGCACCGCCCTCTTTGAAATCTGCCAGATGAGTCCGCGCATGCAGGAACTCATCCAACGCCGCGCCCCGGCAAACGAACTCCGCGAACTCGCCCTCCGCGAGGGCATGGTCCCACTTCGCAAGGCAGGCTGGGAAACCGTCTCCCACGGCGTCACCTCGGTGGAGGAAGTCGTTCGCGTGACATCCAGCGAACTGCAGGTATTAGACGAGTAGCAGGGCGATGGCTGACTTTTCCTACAAAGCGAGTAATACCTCGGGGACGGTGACAACGGGAACAATCGCCGCCAATTCACGAAGCGATGCCTACCGCCTTCTACGCAACCAGGGCCTCCAACCCATGAGCGTCTCGGAAAGCGGAGGATCGGCCACCGCCACCAAGAAAGCATCGACCGCCGCAGGCAACGATCCCCTACCCCGACTGAACACAACCCAGTTGCTCTATTTCACCGAAGAACTCGCCGAACTTCTAGAGGCTGGGCTCAAGCTTGAAGGCGCACTGAAAGTCATCGAGCAGCGGCAGGAAAAGTCCGGCGTCCAACCCATCGCCGCCCGCCTTCGCCAGCGAGTGCGAGACGGTTTCAGCTTTTCAGCGGCCCTGCACGAATGTGGAAAAACCTTCGATCCGCTCTACTGCAATCTGGTTGCTGCAGGCGAGGTCTCTGGCGCTCTCCCCCAGATTCTCAAACGCCAGTGCGCCTACCTCACACTCATCGGCGACCTCCGCCGCCGCGTGGTTTCCTCCCTCCTCTATCCGGCCATCGTTTTTTCATCCGCGATTGTCCTGATGTTTGTCTTCCTGACATTTCTCGTTCCCCAGTTGTCCGTCCTCCTTGGAAAAACAGGCCAGAAACTTCCAATCATCACCCGCTTGCTCATTTCCGTAAGCGAATTTTGCGGGCAGTGGTGGTGGGCGATTCTCGCCCTCATTGGCATCCTCGTCCTCTCCGCCCGCGCGGCGGTGCGCACTCCCGCCGGTCGGGATTGGTGGCATCGATCTATGCTGGACTTTCCAGTTGTCGGCCCCGTCCTGCGGGCAAAATTCTACGCAGAAATGCTGCAGACCCTTTCGACACTCGTCTCAAACGGCGTTGCCCTCCTGCAAGGTCTCAACCTCATGACCGCAGCAACGATGAATGTTTTTCTGAAAGATCTTCTCACAAAAACCGCTGCCATGGTCGGAGAAGGCACCAGCCTCGCGACCGCGCTGCGACGCGTCGGTTTTTTTCCGCCAGTGCTCATGGATATTCTGACTGTCGGCGAGCAGACGGGCGATATCGCCACGGCTCTCGAGCGTGCAGCCAAGCGCTTCGATCGCGATCTCACCACACGCATCTCGCATCTCACCACACTCGTCCAACCGGCAATTATTCTTCTCGTGGCATTGTTCGTAGGCATCGTCGCCTACTCGATGATCGCCGGCATCCTGACCAGCGTCAGTTCCCTCAAATCCCGGTAAAGTCCAGAGACATTTCACCTGAAAAGCCTTCATGCGCCGTGTGTCTTGGACGAGTGAAAAATAGTTAGACAACTCCATTCCCTTTTGGCATGAGCATGGGAATGAAAATCCAAGAAGTC
>JBILWM010000087.1:0-10763 GCA_044369905.1 Terrimicrobiaceae bacterium
CTTCGTCGCATTATGTGGCGCACAGCCGGTTCCATGCGCCAAAGGTTTTTCATTTTTTCGATTCCTTCCCGAACCTCGGGAGCATCCGCCCGCGTGTCGTGGGGCGACGGCTGGTTTTTTTGATTCTCTGGAATTAAATCTGTGTGCGGATTATTTTCTGTGATTTTATTTTCGAGAGATTTTTTTATTTTATCGAGAGGCATGTGATTTTTATTATTTAAATTGTTTTTACTCCATTTCGGAAGTGGAGTGGAGTTCGTCAAAATTCACGGTCACTGACCACTCCACCCGGTTATTTATTATATAACCGGTGGAGTGGAGTGAATTTGGACTACTCCACAGCCGCTGGACTCCATTGGTATTTTTACCGGTGGAGTGATTGGCTGAATAAATGCCGGAATAATTATTTTCCATTTTTTTATGCGCACAAATACAATTACCGGAATTATTGTTTTTTTGGGTTTTGTAAATCGCCCTTTGTTTTTCATCGTGTCAGAAAATGATGGGCCTCTTTAAGAATGGCGCGGGTATGCTTGGCGTCCTCGATACGCGACCATGTTGGGTTTTGAAGGCGCTGTAGGTTTATTTCGAGAATGGCTTTGGCGGTTGCAAATAGGTCGCCGAGAACTTCGGCCGCTGCCTGGTCTCTAGTTTTCATATCCGTCTCTGGTGTAGGTCGGTCGCTCATTCCGCACCCTCCTTCACGGGTTCGTAGGTCTCATCGAAGATGTTTGGCTTGCAAGGGTATCGTTCCCCTTTCACGCCGGTAATGATATAATCTCCCGGACAAACGATGTGCCCTCCCTCCAGCGTATCTATCCAGCCGTGTTCGTGCATAATGCGACCGCAGTGCTTGCATTGTCTTTGACCGGGCACTGAGGGGTGGCGAAAATACCGCACAACCTGTCCCTCACAGTCATGTCGTTTGGCTTCTTCGCCGCAGATTAGCACTACTTCGCCTTCCTCAAGGATAACTCTGCCCTCGGAATAATCATCGGGATGATCCCCGTTCTTCCACCATTGCGTAGCCTCGACCACGACAGGCTTTTTTTTGTATCTCATTTCGCGCCCTCCAATGCGTTTCTGGCAATAATTCCCATGTTTTCTCTGTCCGCGTAAATGTCTGTGCCATCTATAAATAAATCCTCGATCTTCATTAACGCCTGCCGCGCCTCGTCGAGTTTTCGCTTGGTTTCTTCATAAGCATTTATCCTGTTGAGTATTTCGTCGACTATTTGCTGCGCTGGATCGGTTCCGGCTCTCCTATGTTCAACTAATTTTTTTTCATCCAACGTAATGGGCACACGAATGATTGGGTTTTGTCTCTCGTCGCGAATTGTCCCCCAATCGTCAGACGGTCCACGCGAATGGGAAAGTTTACCCTGCCAAGGTTTTGCTGGTGATTCTATGTCAGGTGTAGGGCGGTCGCTCATTTTGTTTCCTCCTTGACCCATTTCTGAATTCGCTCGACCACATCTGCAGCGGAGTGCCCATCCCATTCTTTGCCGCGATCCATAAGGCAAAGCCACTCCTGTTTGTGGTTGTTGCGCTGGCATCGGCCAATTTGATCCGCCCTTGATTCCGTCGATGAGTGGGTTAATGTGAGGGAGTGCGGCGTTTGCTGCATCGTCCGAGAGTTCGGAGACCAGTTTACATTCCCCCACCAGTTTAGGCGCGAGCGCGTAGAGCACCTTCAAAAAATCCGCCTCCGAAACGCTCGCGAACGCCAGCGCAACTTGGAGCTTCTTTTGCGGCGTGTCCTTTCGTGCTGCATTTGTTTCTACATCACTCATTTCGCATCCTCCTTGAGGCGTTCAAGTTCAGCTCGGAGTTTCGGTGCTGAATTAGTGCGACTTCCAGCCCATAGCGCAACGGCGGTAATCGCCATCTCCGCAATGTCGCGCAACTTGGCGTTTTGTTCACGCGCCTCGTCGCGCTCGCGCTCAAGTTTGCGGCTTAAATTCTGAACATCATGCAGCAATTCCGTGTGGCCTTTGAAACAAGCCCATGCCGCATCCGTCTCTGGTGTAGTTTGCTCGCTCATTTTGTTTCCTCCTTGGCTCATTTTGTTTCCTCCTTGACCCATTTCTGAATCCGCTCGACCACATCTGCAGCGGAGTGCCCATCCCATTCTTTGCCGCGATCCATAATGCAAGCGCCTGTTTTTTTCGCCATTTCCCACATGGAGTCAGGCAAGTGATATGTGACATCCCCCGTTGGCAATTCCATGCCAGCCACAAACCATCCGTCAAAAACAGTGCCATCGAAGTGCTTCGCAGAAGCCCAAGACATATTTGGATTACTGGCCATTAGAGCAAGAAACAGTGTGCAACGATGCTCGTAGAGATCGTTAAACGTGTGAAACCCATCGGATGTATCGCCCGTTACTATTCGCGTCTCGTCGCGCTGTTTTATTATTGCGTCAAGCCACGTTGGTTTATGGCGATACTCTCCCCATTTCAGATTTATCCGCCACGCAATCTCGACGACGTAATTGAGGGGGACCGCCACCATCACCATCTTGTCAGATTGCACGTCGTAGTAAGCGCGTTTCATCCACCATGGGGTTATATAAAAAGTTTCTAATCGGCGAATTATCAATTTCTTAATTATGTTTTTCATTTTGCCTCCTTTTAAAACGGAATCTCGTCTTCATTTTCACGCCTTGGGGCAAAGACGGGTGCCTCTCTGCGTTTGCGTGGCTCGGGTTCCTGTGCGCGGTTTTGAGCAGGAGTCGGCTCGTAGAAGGAAACCCAGCCACTCCACTCCGGCCCCACCGGCACGCAATCCAGTTTTAGGCTCAATCGACCGGCATCATCTTCAAAAACGCTCCCAATCGTGGTGTAGCGTTTTTTCTTTTCGCCAGATTTTGTTGTGTATTCGCCAATCGTGGCGACTGCATCGTATTTTTTTCTGTTCATAAGTGGTTATTGTTTAAATGAATTGATATGGAAAAAGCGGCGATCCTTCTGGATCACCCACGGGCTTTTCTTGGCCTCGTCCCAGAGCATCCAGTATTTGCTTTTACCCATACCGGTCTGTTCGTGAACCAATTTGAGCAACTCCGTGGGAGTCCGTCCGTTGGCTGTTTCTTTGAGACAATCAAGAATATGATCAACCTTGTATTTTGTTTGGAATTGTCCCTCTTCGGATCGGGCTTTCCCAACTTGCTTCGGTTTTTTAAGCGACTCGGGATTCAGCGCCTCGTCCCTTGTAAAAAGCGGCCAATCCCAGCGGACGACGAATGGGGTTTGGGGGGCAAAATTGCGCAGCGTGCAATCCACGGTAAACGCCTCCTCCTCCTCGTGCGGCGTCATGGTCAATATCGCATCCGGATCGCGGGCAAAGACACCCGACCCCCCGATTCTGTCCATCGCATCCTTCGCCGCCTGGTTGCCCTTTGAGTAGTGAGCGCCAAAAGCGATCGCCGCACCAGTCTTCACCGCAATAGCCTCCAACTCGTTGAGCATCGAGGCCACGTCGCCCGCCTTGTTCTCGTCCCGATTCCCGAGAGCCTTGTAGATCGGGTCGAAGATAATCAGCACATAGTCCTCTTGTAGGAGGATCTTCGTGATCTCCGCCGCCATCTTCTCGATTCCCTCGACATAGCCGCGAAGCGTCCAGCAATGAAACATCCCCTTTCCCACCTTCACCGCCTTTGCCCTGCAAATATCTTGGAACCGGCGAGCAAAAAATGGGCGCTGAATCTCAAAATTGATGTAGCACACCTTGCCTTTTATTGTGGGGAATCCCCACCACGGCGTTCCAGTTGCCACGGAAATGGCAAGGTCCATCAGGGAAAATGTCTTACGCCCCTTTGATGTCCCTCCGATGATCAGTTTCGACCCCTTGTGCAAAAGATTTGCCACAAGCTCTGGCGGAGGCGTGGGTAGGTTTTCCCCCGTCAAATCGGTCATGTCGTCCAAGTCCGGCAACACGCCTACCTTTTGACTAGCCGCAATGCGCTTCAGCGCCTCTTGTGTGAGTTCCAGCAACGCTCCTGGGATAGCTTGGGGGTCTCTCGCCTGTTCGGCCAGCTTATTAGCCAGCACCCACAGATCCCTCAGCCCCTTCTTTTCTTGCAGGATCTGGATGTAGTAGTCCAGATTCACCTCGCTCACTACAAAATTGAGCAATTCTGTGACATAGGCCGCGCCTCCTGCCTGATTAAGCGCTTGAGCTTGTTCCAGCGAATTCGTCACAGTCACCAAATCCAGCGGCTCATTTTCAAGGTGGAGCAGCTTCATGGCTTCCCATATTTCCGCGTTGGCCGGATAATAAAAATGCCCCGCCCCTATTTTCCCCTCGGCAAAATACATCGCCTTACGGGCCGATTCCGGCCCCTTCAGTGCAGCTGAAAAAATTGATCCCAGCACCGCCTTCTCTGCATCCATACTCTGCGGAATGCTCTGCGAGGCTGAGGCATGTCCATTCAGCGCAGCCCTCTGCGAGTATTTCTGCATAGGTGATGCCGGTCTAGTGATTACTGTCTCCCGACGCTCCAACTCATCGGGCGACGGCCCCTCCTCGACTGCGGAGTTTCGCCGCAGGGATGCCATGAGATTTTTCATTCAGCGCTTTCGATCTGATAGCCAAGGGAGCGGTAAGCAGCGACTCGCTTACGCGCTTGTGCTGCCAAGAAGTAATGCTGCAAATCGGAAAAATCGTGGATCACGCCGTGGGTCTTGCCAGGGTAAGGACGCAGGACACGGCCCGTCCTTTGGACTGTCTTCGTATCCGATCGGCCTGCAGAGGCTAAGATGAGAGTGCTGGCAATCGGGACATCCAGTCCCTCGTCAGCCAAGCTCGTCGCAAAAAGAGTCTTCAGCTGTCCGCAGGCAAAAGCCGCCAGCAAACTTTGACGCTTCTTTTTTCCAAGCTTTGCATAGCAAATCTCCGCATCGGGCACGTTGGCCGCCAGCGCCTCGCCATGCTCGATGCTGCCGACAATAACCAGCGTCGAATCCTGCGCGTGTTGAATAGCCAGTTTCACGATGAGCGCGTTCCGTTTTTGGTTTGCCTGAATTCCTGTATTTAGCGCGGCCTGCCAAATGCAACGCCCCATCTGCTCATCGGCAGCATGTTTTGAACGAAACATATACGGCCATCTCCGCATTCGTTCTTCATAAGCCGGCATCGCTGCATTGCGGATTTCCTGTTCCATTTCCCCCTTTCTATTCGGCGAATGAATAAAGACGCGGGCTTGGGCCAGTTGCCCAGCATCTACAAGAGCCGCGCGCGGCACCTCATGGATAATCGGCCCGATCAAATCGAAAACCAACTGCTTCAAATCATCGGCGCGCTCCGGCGTGGCCGAAAGCCCCCATCGAGGCCCATCGAAGTAACGCAGCTTCGAAGCAAAGGCAGGTGCGGCGGCATGGTGGCACTCGTCGAGAATAACGAGGTCGTATTCCAAGAGCGATGCCGCTCCCGCATAGCAGAGAAAATCCACCGTCGAACGCTCCGAAATTTCCGGAAAGCTCTTCACTGCCTTCCGCGCTTGGAAAGTCTGGTCGATGGTATTGGCGACCCAAGCGATTTTCTTTCTACCCGACTGCGACTTGAGCCAGGCATCAATCGCCGCCGCTCCGATAATCGTTTTTCCTGATCCCGCCGGAGCTTTTACGATGCCTCGAATGCAAGAAACGAGCGACTGAACAGCAGGCCACTGATAATCCCGCAATCGCACTCCTTGAGGCGACTTGTCCCCTTCTTGTCCCCCTCCCCCCGTAAATCGTTGATTTAGAGGAGAGGCGAGGGTCGGAATCGAACCGACGAATACAGCTTTTGCAGAGCCGTGCCTTACCACTTGGCTACCCCGCCGCGCATAAATCTCATACAACCCGGCGACCGCTCTGGCAACTGAATCTTTGCCCAAATCTCGGCCGAGCAGCCCATTTTTTTCAAGAAATGTCCCGGATGCAGGTTTCCAAGCGGAACAGTATTTTTTTATGAGAGGGCAAACTGCGCGGTCAACCCCTTCCCGCTGCGCAAGAGAGGAACCCTGCTTGTGGCGGGTTGGTAAATCAGATTTGCCAACGGCGGCGAAGTTCGTCGCGCATCCAGTGATTGGATTTCCATGGATCTGCGATCGGCTTACTTGATGTGGCTTCAAGCGGCGCATAGAGCTTCGGGCCGAATTCCGGCGTCAGGGTCATAAAATCCCGACCATCCCGGGCCATTCGCTCGCGGATGCGCGTCCAGAAGCCAATGCTCAGGTCCACCCAATCGCGGTAGGCAGGATTTTGCGGGTCGCTCAACTGCGGGCCTTCGCAAAAACCGATGCGGGCGTGAATGTGATCCGCAGAGGCAATGATGGCATCGACTGTCTCCGGTTGGTCGCTGAGGTTGCTCTCGTGGACGCAGAGAAGGTGCGAAAAATCCGCCGTCAGGCGAAGGCCTGGGACAGCTTCCAGATAGGCGCGGCAGAGTGGGCCTGTGAAGAGGGCGCGGCCGCGATGCGTTTCATGGAGCAGGGGCACGCCTTCGCGCAGGGACAGTTCAAGCGCCCCTTCGAACAGCCTCCGGTTTTCGTCGAAGGTGAAGATGTCGCGGCCTGTGTGGCAATTGATGGCGATGGGTTCGTATGCGAGTGCATGGTGGTAGTTTTTCTGGATTGAGGTGAGGTGTTCTGCGGGGCCTGATCCTGTGGAGGAAATCTGGGCGATGAGTTTGAGGCCTGATTCACGGTGGAGGCGGAGGATTTCCTCGCGGCTTTCCGGGCGGTCTTTCAAGTAAATCTCTGTCGCGTTCCAACCTGCGTTGACGGTTTGTTGAATGAACCAGTCGAGCCGCTTGTCATAGACTTCCCAACAGGCTTTGGCGAATAGGGTTTTAATAGTTTGAGAGGCGATGTGGCGGCGCAAACGGGATCGGACCGCGTGCGCAACGCCGTTTTGTCTTTAGTGGGCGTTCTTGTAGCGAGTCGATGCTCCACGGGCGGCCATGACTTCCGGATAAGTGCGTGTCGGATCGGCAAAGCGGTTGCCGCCGAGATCGCGTCCTTTGGCGAGGTAGATTTGGTGGGCGCCGGCAAATTTCGCCTCGTTAAATTTGCAGGCGGTGCTGGCAAAACGCATCGTCCATCCACAGCGGCGGATCGAGGAGGTGTTCGGTTCGCTGCCGTGCATGATGCGTGCATCGTGGAGCGAGCACTCGTTGGGCTGAAGTTCGATGTAGACCTGACGGTCATCATCGCGCTGCTCTTTTTTGATTTCAGTGCCGAAGACGCTCGTTGCTGTGTCAACGGCATCGTAGTCGGAGAATCCTTTCTGTCCCTCGACATGCGTGCGGGGAATCACCTTCATGCAACCATTCACCTTGGTGGAAGGATCGATAGCCAACCAGACGGTTGCGACTTCCATCGGCTCAACCTGTCCCTTCCAATACGCGGAGTCCTCATGCCAGGGAACGCGTTTTCCATTGCCCTTCGGCTTGCAGATGAAGTGGGTGGAGAAGAGCGCTATGTCGGGACCGACGATCGGCTCGACAAGCGCGAGGATGTTTTCATCGAACGCATACTTCAGCAACTCGGGATGCATGAAGTGGGGAACATCCATGGCCTCCGGACGCTCATCGGCGGGGAGGTCGGCAAGGATGCCCTCGAAGCAGTTCTTCAAGGATTGAAAGCGGTCCACTGGAAGGACCGGCTTGTTGAATACGAAGTATCCGTCATTCCTGTATTGCGCGACTTCGTCGGCATTGAGGCGTGGCGGGACTGTGGTGGATGTGGTGCTCATAAGGATTCCGAGTAAAGCAGGGGTGAAAAAAACATTCTTCCGCTGGGGATGTTTTTTATTATGCTATAGCGGCATTCGTAATTAACCATGAATCGGCTCCCTTTGAAACGCTTTGTGCCCGCCGGGCAGCATTATCACTATGCCAGCGGCTTTTTTGACTCTCCCAATCCCAGCAATTTTCACGATCATGATTTTTATGAAATCTTCTGGGTCGAGGATGGCGAGGGAGTGCACCACATCAACCACCGCAAACGCACTCTACGGGAAGGAATGGTCGTGCTGGTGAAGGATACCGACATCCACGCGCTCAGTGCTGGAGCGGAAAAGACGATGCGCATTGCAAATCTGGCCTTCTCCAAACGGTGCTGGGAGGACTTATTCAAAAGATACTTCCCTAAAGAAAAAGATCCGATGCAACTCTCATCGCCATCGAGAGAAATTCCTCTTAGGCATGAGGACTTCCTTGCCATCAGGCGACAATCTCAGCGCTTGAACTCAGCCGTCCGTTCGAGGGCGCAGTTGGATTTTTTTCTGCTCGAGATTCTATTTATGACGCGCCATTCCACGGTGTCGGAGTCACAACGCCGTGTGGTTCCCGATTGGCTGGATGCCGCATGCCTGGGGATTAAGAAAACTGAACATCTTCCGCCGGGCCTTGAATCCTTCTACCGCCTCGCCGGACGCAGTCCTGATCATGTGGCACGGGCATGTCGCACCCATCTCGGCATCAGTCCCACAGAGATTGTCAATGCAGCAAGACTCGAACACGCCGCCGCAAGACTCTCCGGCACGGATGACACGATCCTCGACATCGCAGATGACTGCGGACTCCCCAACCTGGCCCATTTCTACAAACTCTTTGCCGCACGCTTCGGAACCACGCCACGCCGATACCGCATGCAAGCCCAACTCATTGTCGGCCGGAATTCACCAGAGAAAAAAGGTCAGCGCGTGAGAGGACTTTAAAAATCCATCCAACTCAATCTGCACTGCGACGCTTCCATTCACTGGGACTGCATCCCATCACTTGCCGGAATTGGCGACTGAAGAAATAGAGGCTGGCATAGCCGTATTCCTCGGAAATCTGGCTGACATTCAATGTGGATTCACTGAAGCGCTGAGCGGCAGACCGAATGCGTTGGGTGATGATCCAGCGCTCTGCGGACATGCCGAAGGTGGCGCGGCAGAGGCGGTTCATGTAGTCGCGCGAAAGTTGGAGCTGTCGGGCCATCTCAGAGGTGTCGGGATGAGTTGCCGCAGGAAGCATTTGCATCCATTCGTTCAGGATTCGAATCTGGGCCGGACTCAATTTTCGTTCCCCTGCTGCTTGCTCAGGCAGGGCGGGATGTTGGAGAAAGGTCATGGAGAGCAAACCTGCCAAGGCGCAGCGTAGAGACCGCGAAGGACGCAAGGCGAGCAGGTAGGATTCTTGGCGGACCGTTTCAAGCCAGGCTGCGTTCAATTGGGCATCATGAGCCTCGACGAAATCATCTTTTAGTGCAAAGGCGACAGAGCTCGCTTTTTCCAAGCGCAGGCGAAACCGAGCAATGGAAGTCACCATCGGTTGATCCGATTCCAGACGGAAGGAAGTATCCGGCCCGATCCAAATTGCATCACCTGCCTTAAGATCAGCATAATGATCTCCCACTTTGGCTTTGATGCTTCCTTTTTTGCAGAAGTAAAAAAGATGGTGAGGAATACCGCTCGCTTCAGCCAACCAGCCCTTCCTCGGGCGAAAATCCATTGGAGTCGCGCTCAGTTCAAAATGGAGCGTGTTTTGCTCATTCATCAAGTGGACGACAAAGCTGTCGGGTGATACGCGCAATCGCTTCATGAATCCCGTCCAGAGTGCAAATTTTCTCGCCCTGCGTCCATTCCCAAAATTGGTTGAATATGGGATGAATGAATTGTCATGAACAATTCCATCTCCTCGAACGGCACAAAGCTGAATCTCCCGCCTGAATCGGATGCCAATCTTCAAGCTTGGCTGAACCCGCCCGCAATGGGCTTCTGCAAGGACGGCAAAATGCTCGAAACCCCATTTGCGATGAATGCCGGGGATGGTCTCTGTGTCGGCCACGGCGAGGCGAATGGACTCACCATGAAGCGTAGTCAGCGCATTGAAACAGGAGCCTTGATTCTCGACATGCGTGCCGAGGCAGCCGACTTTCACAGCATTTCTCTGCGCCAGAGTATGGATTTCTCGCTTCCATCGAGCAGTTATGTGATCGCTCCGGGCGTCGTTTACGACGGCAACCGCTTTCTGGTATCGCCCCAACCATACTGTCCGTATTTTCCAACGGAGGGGGTGTCGCCGGAGGGCCCGATCCTCATTGCCGATGTCCCCCGACTCGCCTCTGCGACCGGCTATCACCTCGAACTGGCCGGCAATGCCCTCACGACTCCTTTTCTCGGCATTTACGATCCGATCAGTAAAGCTGGCGTGCTGGTGGAAATTCAAATCTACGGCAATTGGGGCGTCAGCGGAGTCTCGCTCACGACTTTGCCCGATCAACCGGTCCGCGTCACATTCACGCTGCCCGTGCATCGTTTGCGGCGCTACCGTTTCTGCGATTGGGTTGCGGCGGACGAGCCCGGCATGGATCTCGCCGCAGGCCAGTCGATTGAGGCCCGCTTGCGCATCATCCCGGTGCGTGCGGAAAACATTCCCGCCTTTGTCCACCAGTTGGCTCTTCACAGCTTCGAGGCCCGCGACAAAGGCCCTCTCGAATCGCGCAAAAATCTTGGCAAGAAACTACGCGAAGCGGCCGATCTCGTAGAGGCGAAATTCGACCGTTTCAACTGGGTCGAGAGTGAGGGATTTTACCGCACAACGCTCCCGCAAACGAATTCCCCATTTGTCATGCAGAGCGGTTGGTCGGGCGGCGCGGTCACGATGCGCGCGCTGATCCAATCGCCTGATGCCACGCGTCGCGAGCGGGCGAAGCGGATGCTTTCTTTCCTCTGCACGGCGGCGACACCCAGCGGGTATTTTCATGGCGTATGGAATGGCAAACGCTGGCT
>JBILWM010000174.1:0-2999 GCA_044369905.1 Terrimicrobiaceae bacterium
AAACAAACAAATCCATTCTGGAGGTGGCTATCGGCAGCGGCTTCAAGACTCTCAAAAGCATGGAGCTAACCTTCAGTCGATTCCAAGGCACCACGCCGGTCGCCTACCGAAAAAAACATCTCTCAAGAAAGATGTGAGCCCAGAGCGGGATTGTGTTCGGGTATCGATGAGGTTGCGGAGCCAGTGTCTTTCACAGTCGAGACGACCGTGCCCCCCTCTGACGCGCGGCAGCGCGATTCGCGACAAAATCATTTGAAGGGATCCGCCTACGCGCTTCGCGGCTACGGCGTGACACCGGGTTCATCGTCCTCGCATGACCCATTTTTCAGCCGCGAAGCGGCGTCTCCGTAACCCAAGGTAGGGATCGCCAGGCCCTTGGCGTCCCAAACTTCAGCTGCGAAGCAGCGTTTCTGCTGGATGCAATGGCGGCTCACGCCGCGAAAATGGGTCAGCGACGGCCTCCGGCTCGTAGCCTACGCCTCGGAGAGCGCGCCGACCCTACCCTGATAAACGATCGCGCTACCGCGCGGGGAGTCAGAGTTCGGCCGCGAAGGATTCGAGGTCGAAGCTGGTGATTGCAGCGCGGAGCAGTGATTGCAACTTGGCAGTGTCTACAATCGATTCAACTTCCTCGCGCAGGCCATCTGGAACTTTATGGAAGCGGATTCCCAAAGCTTCGAGGATGTCATGTTGTTGCGCAGCAACCTGACCGCGCTGCATGCCTTCTTCGAGGAGTTGTTCGGCGAGTGTCATGGTGGATTCCTTGAGTTTGGTGGCTTGGATTTCTGTTAATTTATGGCGGAAGGTTTCCTTGTCAATGTCGGCCGCGTTGAGGATGTAGAGCAGGAGCGCCCGGAAGAGGTCGTCCGGCAACAGCGACAGGCGCGCCTCGTCCCAGACTTCCGGCCCGAGCAGGAGCCGAAGCTGACTGGCTTTGAGCGTGCGCAGCACCATGATCCCCGCGTTCGTGCCTTGGATTTGATCAAAGGGAATTTCCGCAAGCTGAATAAGCCGGAAGGCAAAGTCAGGGATGAAATCGCGAAAGCTTTCGGGGTTTTCAGCGGGCAGGTCGAGGAGGCTGGCGAAGTGTGTGGGGATTTCCCAAACCGTGGCATTCTGCGCGAGCACAACGGGCAGGATGATTGGCAATTTCAGCGCGCCGGGATTCTTGGCAAGAAACTCGCGCCAGATCTCGAGCATGTAGCGGAGTAGGCGCAGCGCGATCCAGGGGTCTTTGTTGTGCTGGTGTTCGAAGAGGATGTAAAAGAATGCGGCGCAGCCATCAATCGGCGCGCTGAAGAGCAGGTCGCTCTCGGCTTTTGACATGCCGGAGTCAACGAAACTGCCCGGCAGGTGCTTGAGCTTCGACCACTCGACGCGGGATGCCACTGCAGGCGGCAGGTGCTGGCGCAGAAAGGCTGCGGCATTGGCCGGAATGCGGAAGCCGGCTTGGAAAAGCTTGTCGTGAGGTTGGTGGATTGTGGCCTTTGGAGACGGCATGGCGAGAGAGTTGGAAACAACACTCTCAGAGTCAAAATGAGGAATGTGACGATTTTGGCAAATGCGGCGCCAGTGTCATTCACAGTCGAGACGACTGTGCTCCCCTCTGGCGCGCGGTAGCGCGATTCGAAACCTGGGAGGGGGCATCGTCTCGCATGCCCCATTTTTCAGCCGCGAAGCGGCGTTTCGCCGAATGCCGAGGCAGAGCGCGCGGTGATGGGAACGGAACGGCGTGGTTGCGGAGCAGCTCAGTCTTGGGTCAAGCCGGAGGTTGACCCTCCAAGATCTGGCGCGCTGCCGCGCGGTGGCGGCAACTTGGCTGAATTTGGAAGGAACAGCGTCTCTATTTTCTCAAACCACTTGCGGGGAATTGGAGTTCATCACCTTCAGGTTACGGAAGAGCATTTTGGTTCGGATCATACAGCGAATGGCGATGTGGCCTGCGAGTAGGATTGAGCCGGAGCCGGCCGTGGAGCTGTCGTTGGCATCGATCACGATTTCGCCGTTGATGGCGCCGAGGATGCGGCTGCCTTGCTGGAGGTATTCGAGCCGGTGCCATTGGTTTTTCTCGAGCTGTTTTTGGGTGCAGCCGTAGGCCATGCCGCGCCAGAACGGATTCTTGAGCATCGCGTGGGTGGCCACATCGTTGCGGACATCGTTCATCTCACGGTAGTATTCCCAGTGGTAGTTGCGCACGGCGTCGGAGTGGACCGTGCTCATGCTGCCGGTGGTCTTGGGTTGGTGATCGCGCATGAAGGGCTCGCGGTTCATGCCGCTGGCCTGGGTCATCAACAGGCTCAGCCCGCCTTTTTTGAGCGGCATGAATTCGTAGGTCACATAGAGGTCGCCCTCGAAGAATTTCTTCGACCAGAGGTAAACTTGTTTTTCCAGCGTCGCCGCCTGCTGCGGAAGATTCGGTGTCTCCACCAGCAATCCCTCGGGAGTGATTTGCGGTGCCTGCGTGTAGCCCTGCACATGAAACGCATCGAGGTCCCGCTCGTTGGTGAGCGATAGCTCCTCGCGCAGCGTCCAGCTTGTATCGGGCTTCCATGAAAAGGTCTCACGCCCGATGCCTGCATGTTCCTTGCGCAATTCTTTTTGATACTCCTCGTCGCAATCGGTGGCCTGATCCCGGTAAAGCGCCTCGACTTCGGAGGAGGTCAGCACGCGATCATAGAAATCGATGTTCGAATAGCAGAAAGCGGGGTTGCCGGTGTAGAGCGATTCGCCGCAGGGGTCGCGGTGAAACTCGGCATGGTTCACATCCTCGCGCGCGGCCAGCACGCCGTTGACATAGATGAAGGTCTGCTCTTTCTCAAAGTCCCAAGCGAGCGTGAAAAGATGCCAGCGCTGGCGGCGGAAGGAGAAATCTCCGACGCCCAGATAGGCTTTCTGCGGAGTCTCGACAATATCCGGCCAGAACTGACCCTTGTAAAACTTCGCGTAGAGTTGGACATGCCATTGCAGGCGGTAATGCAGCGAGAAGTTCGCCTTGTCGT
>JBILWM010000026.1:0-34348 GCA_044369905.1 Terrimicrobiaceae bacterium
GTCGCGGCCAGTTTTGGTCTCCTCGTGGTCTGGCTCACATGCTCGCCATCGACGTCGCGCTCAAAAACGACACCCTGGAGTTCCTGTGGAACTGATTTTTTGCAACTATCGGAGATGCGCCCATAGCCTCGTGGCTTCCGTGCCGCACCGGGTCTGATTTAGCGGGTGTGAGTGGAGTCAGATTCCGTGACGGGAGACACGCTCCAAGTCGTCGATGAATTGGAGGATTTGCTTTTTGTATTTGCGGTCGCCTCTTCGCTGGCGGACCCAGCCGGCCGTGCTATTGCCGATCCAGTCCATCCTAACATTTGTGAGGGGAAAGAAGCGGAGCATCCAGTTGTCGAGAATGATGTAGGGGTAGTCGATGCGGAGGAGCGTGGGGGCGGGGAGTTGGGGGTATTTGTCAGGGGAGCGGTAGAGTACGCGCCCACAGGGGGTTATGAACGATGGCCGGGTTTTTCCACCGTGGGAGTTGTTCAGCATGTGGTCGCGCCAATTCATTCGCTGGAAGCGCGGGACTTTCAATCCAACAGGCGTGCGACCTCGCCGAAGGGGATGGACTTTGTTTCAAGGCCGCCAGGTGTGATCACCCAGAGAGTGGCGCTTGCTTGGGAAAATCCCCGTAGCCGTCGGTGAGGTAGATGGCTGCATCGGGTGCGGTGGTTTTGTCGAGGTGCTTGAAAAAGGGCCGGAAGTCTGTGCCGCCGCCGCCCGGGAGCTTGGGGATGCCCTCGCTCTCGGTATCAATCGGCCAAGGGCCGTGCAGCTTGGCGTCGCAGGCGTAGAGTTGGACTTCAACTTTGGGGTAGGCGCGGAGGATTCCACGGAGTTCGTTGAGAAAGCGGCCGAGCGTCTCGTCGTCGATCGATCCGCTGGTATCGATACAGAGCGCGACGCTCACGCTCTCGCCATCCATGCCGTCGAGGTAGAGTTCATCACCGATGAAGCGGCGGTCGTAAGAGGTGAAATCCCATGGTGTCCGTGTGAGGTAGCGCCAGAGGAGCGTGCGCCAGTCGAGCGGGGGATCTGTCACCTCTGAGAGAAGTCTTTGGAGGTTCTCGGGCAGTTTTCCGTGCGTTGCAGAGCCCATGCGGGTGATGGTGGCGGCCTGCGCGAGGGCGGCATTCCAGTGGTCGCGGTTTGACGAAATTTGTTCGGGTGACAAGACAGCGGAGGCATCCTTGCTGTCGGGTGGAACGAGGTCGCTTCCGATGAAATGGATTTCCAGGTCTTCGAGCTTCGGGTTGCGGCTGCGTAGAATCTCATAGACCTCTTCGACGGTGAAATTGGCGATCTTGTCGTCACGTAAGGCGGACTTGGGAAGGGTCAGACCCTCGGTTTGGAAAATGATTCCGTTCACGACGATGTCTGCGGCGATATTCCAAAGCACGGGGTGTGCGCCCTGGCGGCGAATCACATGGCGCAGCGCGGCGTGGAGGAGTTCATGGACGAGCACGCCGAGTTGTTCGGCCGGCGTGTGTTGGGACATGAACTTGGGATTGAAGAGCAGGCGGCGTCCATCAGTCGCCGCTGTCTCGATATCCTCCGTGATCACGGACTCGGCAAAGAGGGCCAGTGAGGCGAAAAAGGGCGAGACATTGCGGAGGTGGAAGAGGAGGAGTGAGAGATCCAAGGCAAGAAGTTTTAAGAATTATGTTTTAAGCAGCTGTTGGGTTCGATGAGAGCCGGATAATCTTATGCGTTGCCGATGAGCTTGCGGTAGGAGTCGAGGAACTTTTTGATTTTCGGGTTGGCGGCGAGGTGGGTGGCGAGGACGCCAAAGGTGTTGTCGGCACGGGCGGTGTCGAGTTTGGCGTGGAGGAAGAGTTGGATCCACTCGGGGTCGGCGTTTGTGGTGATCCAGTCGAGCGCGTTTTTGACGGAATCCGCCGACTTGGCGCGGATGGCGAGGCCCAGCGACGCCGCATAGCGGGCAGATGGCTCGGCGGGAAACGGCGTGTCCTTTGCCTTGCCTGCGAGGATGGAGTCGAAGTCCGGCAGGGTGTCATAGACCTTGAGGTAGGCGCGGAACTCGCCGGCGGGTGCATCGCCGATGGCGGGGTCCATGGGCAGTCCAGCAAGGTAGAGCGTGTTGGCGGCGGTCCAGGCTCGAGGTGACGGCCATGCGGGATTCTTAGGGTCGCGCTTATGTAGAAGCTCGGGGCGCCATGCGAGGAAGGCGACGATTTTTTCATCGATGCCATTTTGAAGTGCCCAGCTGCGGAAGCTCTCAAAATGTGGCACCACGGTGACATGGATGAAGCGGTTCTGCAGGGCGGATGGCATGCTGAAAACAGAGGCACCATCCTCGGAACGGTTGCCGGCGGCCCAGACATGCCATCCCTCGGGCAGCGTGTAGGAGCCGACCTTGCGGTCGAGGACGAGCTGTTGCGCGATGCCTTGGATGGCTGGCGGTGCCATGTTCAATTCATCGAGGAAAAGAATACCCGAGCCGCTGCGAGGGAGGAATTCCGGCGGATACCAGCGCGAAGTGCGGGCATCATGGTCGGCCACAGGAAGACCGCGCAGGTCGGTAGGGGCGAGTTGGCTGATGCGGAGGTCGATGAGGTCGATCTTTGCAGATTGTGCGACGGCAGCGACGGTGTGGGATTTTCCGATGCCGGGCGCGCCCCAAATCATGACGGATTGGAGGAGGTGTTTTTTAACGAGAGTGCCGAGCAGGTTTTCGAGTTGTAATGGATTCATTTTGGTTTTCCGGAGTCTCTCTCACAGAGTGTCGCAGGAGGTGTCACAGGCGCTTTTTGGCATGGAGAATATGAAGGGTCGCAGGGTCTGGAAGATTGTTGCACTTTTCCCGCAGGGCCCTGTGGAAAATCGAGTCGCGCGGACTGGCAGTGGCAAAAAGCGTCATGCAGGAGCGAAACTTCAAGTTGTCGGGGCTGCCAAAGATGTCGGTGAGGGACTCTGGACGATCCACTACGGCTGCCGTGCACTCCTGTAATCTTGCGCCAAGGACGGGATGGGCAAGGTATTCGGCAGCCTCGCGCAAATCCGTGATCGCATAGCGTTTCGATATTGAGCTTTGCCCCAGACCGGCAATCTGGGGGAAAACAAACCACATCCAGTGCGAGTCCTTGCGGCCATTGCGGATTTCCTCCAAGGCTGTGTCGTAGGTGTCATCTTGGGCATCCAGAAAGCGGTTCAGTGGCGGGTTCATTTAGCGGAGGCGTTTGGCTTTTTGCGTTTCTGGATTTCTGCCAGAGCGGTTTCGCGGACGACGGCGTGGGAATCCTTCGCTAAAAGTCGCAAGTTCGCCGCGCAAGTGCGGGAGCATCTGGCCGTGAGGTGGCGAAGGAAGGGGTTGGGGCTGCGGGCGAATTGATGGAGCACATGAAGTGAGGGAGTGGTGTTGCCGTGGCGAGTCGTGTCTTTGAAGCGAGGATGGGCTTTTTCAAAATCCAGCACAGCGCCGAACGGCCACTGGGTGTGTGCACGGGCATGCATCCGAATCTCGGAATCCGGATCATCAAATAAGATTCCCAGAGTCTCTGGCGGCGTCTCCTTGGCGTAGGAGAGTCTCAATCGGACGGATGCGGATGGGTCTTTCGCGGCCTCCAAAAAAAGATGGCGCATTTCGTGGTAGAGCTCCGCGTAGGAGCCGGGACAACTGCAATTACGGAAGTCCTCCAGTCGGGAAACGAAATGGGCGAGGACTTTGATTCTAACCTCAGGCTCGGCATCCCTCGCCAAATCTTCCGTTTGTTTCAAACTGAGTCTGGAATCTGTGCACACATACTCGCGGATGTTTTTGTCCGGGTCGGTGGCGAAGAGTTCCAGAAGCGCGAGATTCGCATCATGGTCCCGCCAGCAGTATTGCCCGCGCAGGCGGTAGGCAATTTTGATCCGTATCTCCGGATCTGAATCCACAGCCAAATCGGCTGCGATCTGCGGGTGAAGTCCGTTGCGTTCGGTCAGCAGAGAGCGAACTTCGTGGGGAATGTGGTTTTTGTGGGCAAAGTAGAATTTTGGTGTGAGGCGGAATCCGGAATGAGCGATGACCTTTTTTAGATCCGGGTTGGCGTTTGTGAAAATACAGCTGCGGAGTTCTGCGCCGGCATGACCATTCAGAAAAATATTTCGCAGCACGGCGGGATGGTCGTTCGGGTCGAATTGCAAAAGGATTTTGCGGGCGACACGGAAGTTGGACGCCAAAGATTTTCGGACTTCCAAGGAGGGGTCACTGAGCAGCAGCGTGTGCGCGTGGGCGAGTCGGCAGTTTTTGGCGAAGGCGAGACGCACGCTTTCATCAGGGTCCTTGCAGAGCCATTCCAAGGATTCCGGCGGGGTGTTTGTGCACCTCGAGAGAGCGCTGCGGATTTCCAGCGAATCGCTCAAAGCAAGCCTCTGCACGACATCCGCAGGAATTGGCGGGCAGCTCGCAAGCTGGAGGAAAACATCCTCTTGGTTGCAGGCGGCCAGGGCACGCGCGGCCTGGTTGAAAGAGGGGATTGGCTTTTCCATTTCGTTGGATACCGCCCCCCGAAGCCACTCGGCAAAGCTGAGTCGGACGGCAGGATCCGAGTCGTTGGAAAGGCTCTGCCAAGCCGCCTCGGGTGCCTTCTCATAAAAAAAGCGTGCGCTTGATGAGTAGTCCTTTGCGATTTTCACAAACATGAGGCGCACCCCAGCGATGGGATCGGAGGGTGCGTGGGCAAATACCCTTGTGTCCTGCTGCCGGAAAGCATGCTCTAGCGCTTTTTTAAGGGCCTCGTGGGTGTGAAATTGGGGTGCCAGATCAGCGCCTTTTTTCCGGAGGTGGTTGTAGGAGGCGAGGCATGCTGCGGGTGAAAGTTTTTCTGCAGGGCGGCGGGTTCGGTGAGTTCCCAGAATGCAATGATCGGGTTCGCGAGCAGGGCTTCGGGAAATTTATTCCAAAGCGTGTTGAGAACATCGACAGGGGTGTTCGGATTTTCCGCCACGGCACGACGAACCGCAGTCTCGGATGACTTGGCGAGGGATGCCAGGATGTCGGGAGGTGTCGTCGGATCGGAGGCGTTCATTTTTTCAAGCCGCAAAGCCGATGCGTGGCTTGTTGAGCAAAACCGTGGCTTGGGTGTTGAAGATTTCCGCGAGCGAGTAGTCTTTCTGGAGTGGAAGTTCGCGCCCGGTTTCCTGGGCGATGCGTTGGGCGCGCCAGCCGGGCATGCGATCGAAGACCATATGCGTGTTAAGGCGGCCGGGACGGATCAACGCGGGATCAATCTCAGTATGAGAGCAGTTGATCGAGCAGATGACCTGGAGTTTTAGAAAGTCCGCCAGCAGCCCGTCTGTGATATTCAGAATCGCTCCCACCTCGCGGCGGTTGTCCAAGTCGCGCGTCATCGGCATCCTCCAGCACACACACGAACCGGTGGTCGTTGTAGCAGGTGCTTTGTCGCGACCAGAAGCGGATGAATTCGGGATTTGTTAGAACGCCGGTGGATGCCGGTGGGATGAAGTAGAACCGGTGGGTTTTGTGGAGTTTGCCGATGAGGTGGCGGATGTAGGAGGTTTTGCCCGTGCCCGGGGTGCCTTCGAAAATGGTCAGGCCGGATCGCTGGGTTTGGAGGAAGTCGATAAAGGCGGCGTTTTTTTCGGAAAATCCCTCGCCGTAGAAGAGGTCCAATTTTTCTTCATCCAGCTTGTTGCGGTCTTGAAGCGGGACGCTTTCGGTGTCGATGCCTTCGTTCGACAGGGAGAGGAGATTGTAGCAACCCACATCCGCTTTCGGCGGCATCTAGTATTTGTCGGCAAAATTCGTGGCGACATTTTTTGCGGTATCGATATCCGGTGCGTAAACAGAGAGGTCGCACTCTTCGATGTGAAGGAAGACCTTATTTTCCTCCGCGATGATGAGATCGCGCCAGTGGATGCCGGAGTTTGCGGGGTAGCGGTCCGAGCGGCAGATCTGATCTTTCTTATCGACTAAAATGCGGGGGAAATCCCAATTCCTGTTTCTCATGCAGAAACGGTGGGCGGAATCGATCCCGTAGGTGGCTATGACAGGAATAGGCGCGGCCGTGCTGAAGGGCGATGAAAACATCGGCATCGATGACAGGTCGCAGGTGAATTCGACTTTCGACTCGATCTGGCGCGGAGGTGTCTTTTTCACAGCGGTCTTCTTTTTGATTGTGGAGGCGAGGGAGTCCCAAGTCTGCCTAGTCTGGTCGGGCGAGGTTGCGTTTTGATCCATAAATGCGGTGTCTTTCTCGATGGGATAAGAGGTTATTTTTCTGTTTGGCGCGGGTGGTGGCCGCTTCGCGAGCGGCATCATCGCCTTCTGGTGGTTCGGGATTGAAAAGCCGGGCGAGCAAATCCGGTGACTTGTCGTCGTTCAGAACACCGAGCTCGCGCAGGTCGGGTTCGAAGAGGCGGAATCCAGCGATTTCGTGCACGGGGAGATATTCGCCGATGTAGCGGAGGAGGGTTCGGAAGTCTGTTTGCGAGGGGGCTTCTTCGCTGACGCGGATGGAGTTCGGGTAGTGCTCGCTGCCGCAGAAAGGGTTTTCGTCCGGTAACTCGGAAATCTGAATCCAGGTGTCGTCCCTCATCGACCTGGTGTCCGCCGCAAGCCACAGCAGGATGGCACCATCCATGAGGCAGGTGCGGGCACGCACATGGATGCGTGTTCCAGGCGGACGCTTGCGGATTTCCTCGTGCAGCATGAGGGCGGTGTCGTGGCAAAGCGCGCCGGGGCCGATCAATTCGATGTTCAGCGTTTTGGGCTTTTCGGCGAGTGCGTTTTGAAGCGTGCTTAGGAGTCGGGATGGATTTTTTTCGGCGAGGTTGAGGTGCATGGTGGATGGATTTTCAGGCGGCACGAAGATGGGAGTGCGGACCCGCAGGCGTGATGTGGTCATACAGTGCATCCGAACGGCGTTGCAGAGTGTGGACGCGACAGCTGCCACATTCAGGTCGACAACGGCATTTTTGAAGAGAGAGGCCATTTCCTTGGTTTCGCGACAGATCCCGAGGCCGATCAGAGGTATGCCCTCCGCTTCGAATTTTGTGATTTGTGCGATGGTGGAGGACTCGTCGTTCGGTTCCCCGTCGCTGATGACAAAGACGACGGGATTTGCAAACTGGCTGATCTCCGGGCTCGAGTGGATGCGGGCCAGTGCGTGGTGCATGTTCGTTCCCCCGCCGCACTGGGAGCGGAGGAAATCGATTTTGCGGCGGCGCGATGGAGAGTCGCTCTGGCCGTGAGGATGCAGAATCTGTTTGGTGTGGTTGTTGAAACTCCAGAGGGCCAGCGGCAGTCCCGAGCGGAGGCAGACTTCGGAGAGGAGAACGACCCCGTCGAATGCGGCATCAAAGTTCTCGCCGCGCATTGAGGCCGAGATGTCGAGGGCCAGCACCACAAGCGGGTCGAATCTTTTGTGGCGCAGGCGGCGTGACCAGACCTTGTCATGCAGGCGTGGATCCGCCTCGGCCTGCATCGCGGTGCGGATATGAATCGATTCTCCGCTGCGCTGGTGGAGCAGGAGCTTCTGGCGGGCGTTTGTTTCGAAGAGTTCGATGAACTCGTTTGCGAGTCGGTCAATCAGGCGTGAGAGGGATTTTTGGCGCTCCATGTATCCCTTTTTCAGGGTTTCGGGGGAGTCCGGCCCCCCGTCGCCAGCCTTTGCTTTTCTGGCGCGTGCGATGCTTTTGTTGCGCGGTCCGCCTGCATGGATGCGCTCTTTCGGTCCGAGCGTTGTGATACGCGAACGGCCTGCGCATTCGTCGAGGGCAACAAGTCGCTCCCAGACAGGGCGGATTTTTTCGTCGAAAATCAACAGCATGCGTTGCTGGGCGTTCAAGGTTTCCCTCGCAACCGCGCGTCCCCGTGCGATGCCAGGATGGCAGAGCGTCTGGGTGGAGACTGCATCGCCCGTCTCCTCCAGCGCCTCGCGCACCACTGGTGCGACGCCTGCGGGTATTTGGCCCGAGTGCGCTTTTTCTAGAATGGCACGCAGAAACTGCACTTGGTAGTTCGGCGACCAACTCGATCCAACCAAGGATTGAAAAATCAGCTCATTGGCGGTGTGGATCCATACGGCGCAGCCGGGGAATTTTGACGCGAGCCATGACTCGATGCGGAGATCCTCCAGCACATTGAGAAGATCCTGATAAAGTTGGCAACGTTCTATGGGATAGAGGTGGTGAATGCGCGTGATCGCACAATGCGCGCTCTCGTGAAGCAGGATGGCGCGACACACATCGGCCGATTTTTCCGTGAGGTAGTCGGGGTCCACCGTGATGATGCGGTCCCTCCAGTTCCAACTCCAACTCGCGCCGGCATCCCCTTCGATCAAGCTGACCTCCTCGCCTGTCACTCGGCAGGCGAGGGCTTGGAGTTCGCGGAGAAGAAACGAGCGGTTGTGGGATTTAATCATGGATATATCGGGATTGCGGGGTTTGAAAGTGGTAGCTGGATCAGGCGAGACCTGTGGCTCTGAGTAGTGCCAGAGCGGCTGCGCGGTCGGCGGGGTCGGCGAGGCGTTGGATGTAAATCTCCGCCATGACACGCGCTGTGACTCCCCGCAGGCGGGATGCGCCCTTGGCGTTTTCATGGATGAGGCGCATCGCATTGAGCAGTGTGCGGCGGATGAATACATAGCGCTCGCGGCGCACACGACCGATGCTCGCTGGAGCCTCGTTGTCACCTGCCGCCCCTGAAATGCGGGCGTGGAACGAAGAGATGGATTTGAGGGTCATTTCCAAATCGGGGAAATCCGCGAGCGCTGGATAGATCGGCTCCGAGCGCGGGGGTATCCAGCGCACGCCCTCCCACACAAAGGCGGGGCTTTCTCCCGTCACCAGACAGCGGAGCATATCAAGCAGTTCTGGTTCCGACGGCTTACCGATGTGTCCCCAGATGCCCCAGCGGTCACGGAAGGCTGGCGAGAGCGTGGCGCGTCCTGCGTATTCCGAGGGGTTCATGGTTCCGAAGAGGCGGAAAATTTCCGAGATCGGCACATCGCCTCCGCCGCCGAAGCGGCGTCCATCGTGCTCGGTCAGGACGAGTGTTGGAGGCAGTTCCAAGACAGGATTCAAGCGCTCGAGCACTTGGGGTTCGGCGAGGTTCACTTCGTCAAGGATCACCCACCAGCCGTTGCGAAGGGCGCGTGGAATGTAGCCTTCGGAGAATTCCCACGCGGGGCGGTTTTCTCCCGACTGGGTCGAGGGGATGAAGCGCCCGACCAGTTCGCCTGTGTCGGTGTGCCCGCTCAGGTTCACGCGGATCGCATTTTGACGAGCCATCATTGCTAACCAGAGGATGGCGGTTGTTTTGGCCGTGGCCGTTTCGCCCTCGAGCATACAAGGGATGCCATGGCGAACGGCAAGTGCAGCCTTGCGTGCCGTGGTCAGAAAAAGGCGGTCGAGGCAGAGATGTTTGAATCGACTTGCGTCTTGAGCGGAGTTTTCAGGTCCGTATGGGATTTCCATATCCAAAATGCGTAGAGTTTTATCCCCCGCTTCGATTGCTGAACGCTCCTCTTCGGCTCCGCGAGCGAGGCGGGTGAGTTCGGAGAGAGTGAAAACCGCATACCCCTGCCCGAGAGATTCGGCTTTTTCACTTGGCGAGGCGTTGTCAGGCAGCACAAGGGCATCCGCCCCAGCACGAAAGGATGTGGCCTCCGCGCCGAGTTCCATGATCACTTGGCGCGCTATGGTGGTGGCATGGGACCCAAGCCCGCCCACACAGAGGCGGCTACCCTGTCCGATCACGGACACGGCCTGTTTTGGCTCACTGGTTTCTGTGGATGTCATAAAATCTCCTCGTTTTTAGAAGTTTGCATTGCAGTTGATTGCCTTGCGGGCTTATCCGAAAATGTCATCCGCATCATTGCCCACATCTTGCTCATTCGGTTCGCCTTTGGCTGCGCTCTGGATTTTCGCCGTTTCCTTGAGGATGCGTTCTTGGAGGTCTGGCAGGCTCAACAAAATCGCGTCTTTTACATCCCCAGATAGTTCCAGTTGCTCAATCCCGTCGAAGGCGCCGAGAAATTCGATCACATCCGCAGGAAGCACTTTTTTAATGAAGTCCCACCCGACCGTGCCGGCCGGGGTCACATCCTTCCAGCGTATCCAATTTCCAGTCACGCCGTTGGCATCCTCCGCCTTCAAGGTTCCATCGCTATCATCAATATGCGTGACAGTATAAATACCTCCGATGGTGTAGTTATGTTCATTTGAGTTTCCACTGATGCGGATTTTGCGGCCTACGGGGACTTTTTTCATTTGATTGTGTGTTGTTGTTGTTTGGTTGTTATTTGTTATTGGACGCGAGCGTCTTGGTTTGGATTTGCGTTTCATTATACCAGATCCCTGTGGCAAGGATTGTCACACCCTTCAAAATTTTTTTTAAGGAATTTAGAGGCAAGGGAAGCTTACTTAAGTCTCCCTTAACTGAATCTTTCAAGTAGGGCTTGGGTTTATTTGAGACAAAATGGCACATTTTTATTTATGGAAATATTCTTTATATAAAGATACTAAGGGGTTTGTTTTTAGATACAAAAGCTATCTAAAGATGGTCCTGTCTTGATTGATCAGGTGAGAAATTAAATCAGATGTCCCCGGAGATTGCAAGGAAAAAATGAAATGGAATTCGACGGGTAGTCTGTCATAAAAATTTATATACTTTATAAAATATTTTTATAAAATTATTTAGTAATTATTTTAAAATTAATTTATTTTTGTATTGTCATACAATTAAACATGGAAAAAAGACCGTTCAAGCGGCGAAAACAACCATTCATGTCATAAAAATGACCATTCGAGGAAAATAACCCGAAAAAGCGTCTTTTTTGCCATCGTGCGCATTGTTTTCTTGGCTTGCGGAGGAGTTTTCGTCAGGTTCGCGACGATGAAAAAATCCGGGTGTCTTGTGGCTTTTTTGCTCGTGGCGGTTTGTGCGAGCATGTTTGTGAATTTGCTTTTACTGGCTTTGATTGGAACCAAGGGGGCATCGGCCATGGCGGGTGTGAAAGTTCTGCCCGAGAAAGAGTATGATGAGGAGGTGCTTTCCGAGGGGTCGGATTCGCATTCCAAGGTGGCCGTCATTCCGTTGGATGGGGTGATCGGCTTTGGCATGAGCGGGAGTTTGGGGGATTCGATGGTGGAGGATTTCAAGGCCGCACTGGAGCAGGCTGCGACGGATCATCATGTGAAGGCGGTCATTGTTGAAATGGATTCGCCCGGTGGTGAGATAACGGCGTCGGATGTCCTTTACGATGCGTTGCGGAATTTTCCAGAGGAGAAGCCGGTGATTGCCTACTTCAATTCGATCGGGGCCTCGGGAGCTTATTACACAGCTTGCGGAGCGGATTGGATCATGTGCAACGATACGACTTTCACTGGCAGTATCGGAGTTATTATTTCAACACTCAATTACCGCGACCTCTTTGGAAAAATCGGCCTCGAGTCGGTGGTTTTCAAAAGCGGAAAGTTCAAGGATATGCTCAACGGGGCGCGTGAGATGAGCAAAGAGGAGAAGGAGTATGTGCAGGGGCTCGTCATGCAAAGCTATGAGCGATTCCTCGGCATCGTCGCCACCGCGCGCAAACTGGATGCGGCCGTGCTGCGAAATGGTCCCGCCGATGGCCGCATTCTCAGTGGCACGGATGCCTACGCCGCGAAGTTGGTGGACGAGTTGGGCTACATCGAAGACGCCTACGAAAAGGCCCGCACGCTCGGCAAGGCTCCCGGGGCCGAGGTGGTCCGTTATGTTCGGACCTACAGTTTCGACCGCTTCCTGCGGCTGTTTGGCGAGTCCTCAGCGGCAAAGGTCGAGATCGGCCTGCCAGGAAAAAAATACGCCCTCGAGCCGGGCCGCATCTACTTGTTGCCTCCATTCTTCGCTCCCTGAAAATCCTCATCCGTGAAAAAAACGCGCATCGACACATCCGGGCAGCAGGCGGCGTTCCAATCGCCCTTTGCCGCACTGCAAATGGAAGGGCTCCCCGATGCGCTGCCGCAACCCGAGCGCGAGACGCCTGCCGTTGCGCCAACGAAAATGGGCCGCATCGTTCTGCGTCGCGAGAAAGCTCAACGCGGCGGAAAAACCGTCGTGGTGGTGTCGGATTTCGACGCCCGAATTTCAGATGCAGAAATCGAGGACTTTGCCCGCAAGGCGCGTCAGGCCTGCGGTTGCGGAGGCACAGTCCGGGGGCGCGAGATCGAACTCCAAGGCGACAATGCTCCAAAAATCCGTGCCTATTTCGAAGGCGCTGGATTCCGTGTCGCTGGCGTTTCCTGAAAAAACAAACAAGCTGCGGAGCACCGCTCGAACCAAAAATTTGGACGATCGTCCAAATTTTTGGTCGGCCGCTGAGGGCCTTGGGGACAGGCTTTTTTAGGACCTGGGTGTGAGATTGAAGGAGGCGAGGGCTTCGCGGGTGACAGCGCGGCCGCTCTCGGCTTCGTCGAGGATGACCAAGTCGGCTCCGGCGTTGCGGAGTTTATCGGCTTCGTTGCTGAATTTCGTGCGGGCGAGGATGGTGATGGAGGGGTTTTTTTCCCTTGCGAATTGGATGGCTGCTGCGATTTCCGGCGTGGCGGGAAATGTGAACGCAACGAGGCGGGCCTGATCGACGCAACAGAGGTCCCAGACCTCGGGTTGGCGGGCGTCGGCGAAGAGGGCTGCTTTTCCATCGCTGTGCAATTCGCGAATGGCTTCCGCGTTGAGGTCGATGACAAGCGAGGGAATGCCTTCATCAGCGAGGGCGGAGGAGAGTTGGCGTCCCACGGGACCGTATCCGCAAATGATCGCATGGTCGGAGAGCCCGCGAACACGTTCGGCGGGAGGCAGGGATGCGGCGGCGCGGCCCGGAAGACGGGGTGTGTGCGCGTGGAGCCAGTTGCCAAGGGGCTGGGAGAACCTCATGAGGACCGGAACCATGGCCATTGAGAGAGCCATGGCCGCCATGAGCGGATCGCTCACCGCACTCGGCCATGCCGTGTGATCGGAGACTTTTGTGAGAAGCACGAGGGAGAATTCCCCCGCGCTGCCGAGGCCTATGCCCGCGAGAACGGCCGCGCGCCAACTCAGGCCGGTCATGCGGGCGATGAGCCCGATCAAGATGGCTTTGCCGATTATGATTCCGGCGGTAAGCGCCAGAATGAGTTGCCAAGAGGAAATGGCCTCGCGGAGATCGATGCCAAGGCCGACCGAGACAAAGAAGATCGTGAGGAACAGATCCTTGATCGGCGCGATGTCCGAAAGGATGCGGTGCTTGTAGATGCACTCGCTCACAGCAAGACCTGCAACAAAGGCTCCCAGGATGAGGCTCAAATCCATGAGCGCGGCCAAGAAGGCTACGCCGATGCACAGTCCAGCCACGGTGAGGGTGAAAAGCTCGCGGCTGCGGGTGTCCGCCACGGCGCTCAGAAGTCGGGGAATGATGTAGCGGGCGAGGATGATCGCCAGCGCGATGAAGGCCACGCCTTTGCCCAGAGTCAAAGCCAGCATGGGAGCCATGGCATTTCCCTCGCCTCCCGGGACGAAGAGGGCCGGCATGAGCACAAGAAACAAGATGACAAAAATGTCCTGAAAAATCGCCACGCCCAGTGCGAAGCGGGCACCGGAACTCGCGGAGAGGCCCATGTCGTGATAGAGCTTCACGCTGATGGCCGTCGAACTCAGCGCGCAGGCGACGGCCACGACTGCGACGAGCGGCCAATCGAGTCCAAAGTAGAAGCGGGCCACGAGTCCCGCGCCGAGCATCGTCAGGCCGACTTGGGCCGAGCCTCCCACAAACGCAAAGCGCCGCAGGTGTTTCAGCTCGCCGAGGGAGAACTCCATTCCGAGCACGAACAGGAGGAGCATGACGCCGATTTCCGACATGGAAGCCACGGCCTCCCTTGCCTGCGCTCCTGCCACGGATTCGAGAAGGCCGGTATTTGCGATAGCGAGTCCGCACAGGAAATAGGCGACAAGGAGTGATTGGCGCAGCTTCAGCAAAACCAATGATGCAAGAACCACTCCCACCAGCATGAACGCCAGCAAGGAAAACATTGGCGGCATGCCCGCCGAGGCCAATGGCAGAAACCCGCCCGTATGAGAAATCAAACTCTGCATCCCTGCTGCCAGCATCGCCGACCCGCAGGGCATTTGCGAGCCGAAGATTGTGAGGTTTTATTTGTAGCGGATGATCGACGCGTCGATCGAACGCAGGGTGAGCATTCCCACGCCCATGTAGCCGGGATTGAAGGCAGGCAGATAGGTGGTGGATGTGCTGGTGCCGTATTCCGTGCGGCGGCCTGGAGCACCTGGTCCGCAATTCCTCGAGTTGGCCGTGCCGAAGCTGTAGGTGGTCACCGGCACATAGGATGTGTAGCCCGGCACATAGTAGTTGTAGGGCCGTTGCTCGGTATCCTCGTGCAGCATGATGGCGGCGTCTCCCCCATGAAGGCGTGCGTTATACTGAATGGCCCGGATCATGAAGTCGTAACTGGCATTCGCAGTGAAGGAGAGCCTGCCGATAACGGTGTAGGGGCGGTCGGGCGGTTTCGAGAAAATGGGAACGGCGTAATCCTTCGGCTTCGGAGTGAAGACCCGCGCGGTGGAGGGGCGATAAAATTGTGCGGTGGAGGACACCGACTCGCATCCAGTCAAGAGGACGGCAAGAGAAAGAGCCAACAGGACGCCATGGAACGCAGGCTTAAACATTTTGTAGTTTCACAATAATCCCAAACTCCGCGCTCGCAAGTTGGGCGAAGTTATTTCAAGAGACGGCGCAGATACGCTCCGTAGCTCGATTTGCCGAGGCGGGCGATCTGGGCTTCCAGTCCAGCCTGATCGATCCATTTGTTGCGCAGGGCAATTTCCTCGAGACAGGCGATTTTCAGGCCTTGGCGGCGCTCGATGACACTGACGAATTCGGCGGCTTCCATCAGGGATTCATGCGTGCCGGTATCCAGCCAGGCGGTTCCACGGCCGAGTTGTTCGACTTGGAGCTTGCCTTCTTCGAGGTAAAGGCGGTTCAGGTCGGTGATTTCCAGTTCGCCACGGGCCGAGGGTTTCAAGTCGCGCGCTAGGCCTACCACCCGGTCGTCGTAGAAATAGAGGCCCGGCACGGCGAAGTTGGACTTTGGCTTGGCAGGCTTCTCCTCGATCGAGAGGACGCGTCCATCAGGCGCGAACTCCACCACGCCATAGGCAGTCGGCTCGGCAACATGGTAACCAAAAATCGTTGCTCCCTCGCGGCGTGCATCGGCCGCTTCGATGGCTTCGACGAAGTTTTGCCCGTAGAAAATATTGTCACCCAGGACGAGGGCGGAGGGGGCGTTTCCCACAAAGTCAGCAGCGATGTGGAATGCCTGCGCAAGCCCCTCCGGACGTGGTTGGGCGGCGTAGCTCAGCGAAATGCCGAACTGGCTGCCATCACCCAGCAGTCGCTGGAAAAGCGGCAAATCCTCCGGCGTGGAAATGAGCAGAATCTCGCGGATGCCTGCCAGCATGAGAACGGACAGTGGATAGTAAACCATCGGCTTGTCATACACAGGCATGAGCTGCTTGCTCACGGCGATGGTGAGGGGATAGAGCCGCGTGCCGGAGCCTCCGGCGAGAATGATGCCTTTGCGTGGTATAGGATTTTGCATGTCGATGAGTGCCTTCAGTGTGTATGTCAGCAAGGTGATTTTCACCTCTTATTTTCAGGGAAAATCTCAACGATTCTCAAACATTCCGTTGAAAGAATGGAAAGCTCGCTTCAAGATCATCGTCCAAACCGAGCTGTGAGTTTCTGGAAGACCGCTTGCCGATTCGCTGACGAAATGCACTGCCCTACGCAGGCTATTGTGGTTTTTCTCCGGAATTTCATTTAAAAAACCATAGCAACAAATTCTGAGTCTCTATCATGGCACGCAAAACAACCACCGAAACCTCAACAGCGAATCTTGGCTTTGAACAAAAGCTCTGGCTCACCGCCGACAAGCTGCGCAACAACATGGACGCGGCGGAATACAAGCACGTCGTCCTCGGCCTCATCTTTCTCAAATACATCTCCGACACCTTCGAGGAACACCGCGCCAAGCTTCTCGCCGGTGAGGGCGACTACGCCGGGGCCAATGCCGAAGACCCAGATGAATACAAAGCCGAGAACGTCTTCTGGGTGCCCGCCGATGCCCGCTGGTCCCACCTCCAGGGGTCGGCCAAACTTCCCACCATCGGCAAGATCGTGGACGACGCCATGGTCGCCATCGAGCGCGACAACCCTCGCCTCAAAGGCGTTCTCCCAAAAGACTACGCCCGCCCCGGCCTCGACAAGCAGCGCCTCGGCGAACTTATTGATTTGATTGCGACGATTGACCTCATCGCATCAAGTCAACCCTCATCCCCAACTCTTCTCCCAACGGGAGAAGGGAGCAAAGAATCTGAACTCCCCTCTACCTCTGGGAGAGGGGCCGGGGGTGAGGGCAGACCGACTCATCGTTCTGTAGATTTGCTCGGCCGCGTCTACGAATATTTCCTCGGCCGCTTCGCCAGCGCGGAGGGCAAGCGCGGCGGCGAGTTCTACACCCCGCAGTGCGTGGATCGGGTGCTCGTCGAAATGATCGCGCCCTACAAAGGCCGCATCTACGACCCCTGCAATGGTTCCGGTGGACTCTTCGTGCAGAGCGAGAAGTTCATTGAAGCCCACGGCGGCAAGCGCGGCGACATCGCCATCTACGGGCAGGAAAGCAACCCCACGACGTGGAAGCTGGCGGTGATGAACCTCGCCATCCGAGGCATCGAGGGCGACCTTGGCAAGCAGGCTGCCGACACCTTCCGCAACGATCTCCATCCCGACCTCAAGGCCAACTACATCCTCGCGAACTTCCCCTTCAACGTCAGCGACTACTTCCGCAAGGACGACGATGTCCGCTGGAAATACGGCCTGCCTCCCAAGGGCAATGCCAACTTCGCGTGGATCCAGCACATCGTCCACCACATGGCGCCGGACGGCATGGCCGGCTTCGTCTCCGCGAATGGAGCGATGTCCTCCAACCAGTCCGGCGAAGGCGAAATCCGCCGCGCCCTCATCGAGGCCGACCTCGTGGACTGCATGGTCGCCCTCCCCGGCCAGCTCTTCTACAGCACGCAGATACCCGTCTGCCTCTGGTTTATTTCCCGCGACAAATCAGGCGGGAAACCCTCAACCCGGCCTGTCGGCCACCCTTCTCCCAGTGGGAGAAGGGGCGGGGATGAGGGTAAACAGCTCCGCGACCGGAGGGGCGAGACGCTGTTTATCGACGCCCGCAAACTCGGCACCCTCATCGACCGCGTCCACCGCGAGCTGACCGACGCCGACCTGGAGAAAATCACCAGCACCTATCACCTCTGGCGAGGTGACCCTCACCCGGCCTCCGGCCACCCTCTCCCAGTGGGAGAGGGACGGGGTGGGGGAAATCCCGGCTACGCTGACGTAGCGGGATTTTGCAAATCCGCCACCACCGCCGAAATCGCGTCCCACGGCCACGTGCTCACGCCCGGCCGCTACGTGGGTGCCGAGGAAGTCGAAGACGACGGCGACCCCTTCGAGGAAAAGATGCCGCGCCTCGTTGCGGAATTGAACGCCCAATTCGCTGAGTCCGCAAAGCTGGAGCAACAGATCAAAGCCAACCTCAAAGGACTCGGCCTCGGAGGATGCTCGTGAAAAAGCCGCTCTCCATCATTCCACTTAACAACATCCGGGCACTCATTCATACCATTCGTGGGGAGCAGGTCATGCTCGATAGCGACTTGGCGGAAATCTATGGCGTGGAAACCAAAGTTTTTAATCAGGCTGTAAAACGCAACATTGAGCGCTTCCCTAAAGCATTCCGCTTCCAGCTCACGGAAGAAGAATACGATAGTCTCAAGACTCGACTCGAAAGCTCGAGTTCAGACGAGGGTTTAAGATCGCAAAATGCGACCTTAGAGGAGAGCGAAAACTTGAGATCGCAAAATGCGACCTCAAGAGATGCTGGTGCTTTAAGGTCACAAATTGTGACCTTAGACAAAGGCGGGCGTGGAAAACACAGAAAGTATCTCCCCTATGCCTTCACCGAGCAGGGAGTATCCATGCTCTCGGCCGTCCTACGCAGTGAGACGGCAGTCAAGGTCAGCATCCAAATCATCCACGCCTTTGTCGAGATGCGCCGCTTTCTTCAAGCCAACGCCAGCGTCTTTGCCCGCATGGATTCCATGGAAAAGCGCCAGTTCGCCTTGGAGTCAAAAACCATGGAAAACTTTGAGAAAGTCTTTCAGGCACTGGAAGCCGCCGAGCCACCCAAGCAGGGCATTTTTTATAACGGGCAGGTGCATGATGCCCACGCCTTCGTCTCGGAACTCATCCGCAAGGCAAAAAAAAGCCTCATCCTGATTGATAATTATATCGACGACTCCGTCCTCACGCTCCTGACCAAACGCAAAAAAGGTGTCACCGCCAGCATCTACACCCAAAGCATTTCCAAGCAGCTCACTCTCGACCTCGACAAGCACAACGCGCAATACCCTCCCATCGAGATCCACACCTTCAAGGATGCCCACGACCGCTTCCTCATCCTCGATGAACGCGATATCTACCATATCGGCGCATCCCTAAAAGATCTCGGCAAAAAATGGTTCGCTTTCTCCAAGTTTGAAACTGGAGCCGTCGCCATGCTCGATAAACTCGGAGGGCGCGGATGAAGATCAATCCTTGCAAAATGCCGCGCCTCATCGCCGAACCGCACGCTCAGTTCTCTTCGCTCCTCTCCCGCTGGGAGAGGCCGGGTGAGGGTGCTTGCATATCCGCGAAACTGGAACAGGCCATCAAAGCAAACCTGCCTGCCCGCCGTAGCGCGCAGCGCAAAGGAGGGAGGGGGCTGGGTTATGGCGGGTGAATGGGAAGACTTAACCCTCGGTGACTTGGGCCGAGTCGTGACCGGCAAGACACCGCTGACTGCGGTCGAAGGAAACTTCGGCGGGCAGATTCCGTTTGTCACTCCGTCGGACATGGACGGAAGGAAGAGTATCAGCACCACCAGCCGTTTCCTCACGCAGGCTGGTGCAGCATCAGTCAAAGGATCTGTGATTCCCGCTGGTGCCATTATGGTTTCCTGCATCGGCTCTGACATGGGGAAAGTCGTTATCGCTGGCCGTGAGTGCGTCACCAACCAGCAAATCAATTCAATCGTCGTGGATGACCGCTTCAGCAGCGAGTTCGTCTATTACAGCCTCAGCACTCGAAAGAACGAGATTCGCCACCAAGCAGCCGGTGGCTCGGCGGTGCCAATTCTAAACAAGGGCGATTTTTCGTGTCTGGAAATTACTCTCCCACCCCTCGCCGAGCAAAAAGCCATCGCGGCGGTGCTTGGGGCGCTGGACGACAAGATCGAGTCGAACCGTCGGATGAACGCGACGCTGGAGGCGATGGCGCGGGCGCTGTTCCAGAGCTGGTTTATTGATTTCGATCCGGTTCGGGCGAACCTGGATCGAAATCAACCCTCACCCGCCGCTTCGCGTCACCCTCTCCCACTGGGAGAGGGACGAGGTGAGGGGCGCTTCGCGCTAGACCCCGCCACCGCCGCCCTTTTCCCCGAGCACTTGGAAGACTCGCCGCTCGGACACATCCCGAAAGGTTGGGAAGTGAAGCCACTCTCGGAGCTTTGCCAACTCGGTCGCGGTGCATCGCCACGCCCGATCAACGACTACATGAACGGCGAAGTTCCGTGGGTGAAGATTGCAGACGCGACAGCCGCTGGCGGTCCGTTCCTGTTCGAGACCAAGGAGAAGGTCAAAAAGGCAGGAGCCGAGAAGAGCGTCGCAGTCGCCCCCGGCGACCTCATCCTTTCCAATAGCGCGACGTGCGGCGTGCCGATGTTCGTCGAGTTGCACGGGTGCATTCATGACGGATGGCTTTACTTCAAGAACCTCCGCTCAATCTCGAAACTCTACCTGTTCCACGTCCTCATCGAGTTGGCGGAACACCTCGTTCACATCGCTGACGGCTCGGTCCAAAAGAACCTGAACACGAGCTTGGTCGGCCAGCAAAACGTCCTCGTCCCACCGAAGGAAATCGTCGATGCCTTCGATGCCCAAGCGACTGTCTGGTTCGCCAAGATGCGCCAGAACGGTCTTGAATCCCGCACCCTCGCCACCCTGCGCGACACGCTGCTGCCGAAGCTGCTGAGCGGGGAGTTGAGCGTGGCTGAACAGGAAAACTAGCCGATCCATATGCCGACTCAGATCAAATCAATTACGGTTGAGAACGTGCGAGGCATATCGTCCCGCAAGCATGTCTTCGAGACTCCCGACATGCTTGGAAATAAGTTCCATCTTCTCGTAGCGCCAAACGGGTTTGGGAAAAGCTCATTGGCTGCGGCATTTGACAGCCTAATACCACGGCGCCTGAAGATTCATCCGTCGCTGTTACATCAGGACAACGCGGCAAATATGCCGAAGCTTGAGGTCGTCTACACCGAGGATGGTGTCGAAAAGACGGTGAAGGCCAATGACACCTGCAATGAGATTTTCAACGTGTTTTCCGTCTCCGTAATCAATTCAAAGTTGAGGCCAAGAGCAGTTGCAAAAACCGGCTTCAATCAATTCGCGAAGCCGACGGCTTCGCTGATCATTGAGCCGATAACCCTCGTCGAGAAGGTGCCGAGTCGCCCCGGCAACGATTTTGCGGCTTCGGGATTCAAGCAGGCTTTTGGAGCGGCGGGAAAGATTCTCCCGAACATCGAAGACTTCTTGGCGAACGATCTGTTGCTTGGCCGTATCCTCTCCCTGCCCGATCTTGGGAAATTCGGCCAAAAGAAGGTTTGGAAATCGATTGAGCCGATTGTTGCCGCGATCAACAGCCAGACGGGGACCGCAGCGCAGCTGCTTGATTGGACGGAGAAGAACAAACTGGTTGATTTCAAAACAATCCCTGAACTGGTAGCCTTGGCGGGACTCTTTGATGACTTCTCTCAGTTGAGCGAAGTGGAACGCTTTCTTGCGGCCTATCAATTTGCAAAAGCTTACGATGACGATGCGAAGGCACTGAGGGAACACTACGCTTGGCGTTCCTATCTTGCCGGCAAAGAGCGATGCCGTGATTTGCTGGCAGCCGTCAATTCTAATCCGTCATGGATCATCGTATCAGTCCGGGAAACAAGAGGACAGTTGATCGCAGAGTTCCCGGTCGCAACAAAAATGTCGAATGGTCAACGGGACCTGCTGGTTTTTGTGGCTCAGTTAATGAAAGCTGAGTTTGATCTGACCGGCGGCCGTGCGATTTTGGTTGTCGATGAAGTGTTCGACTACCTCGACGAATGCAATCTTCTAGCCGCGCAATACTATGTGACGCGGTTTGTCGAAAGATTCAAAGCCAAAAGAGCAGAGATATTCCCCCTATTCTTAACCCATCTGAACCCCGACGTTTTCAAGCACTCGATTCTGGGACTCGGCAAGGGGGATATTCGAAAGACCCATTTGCTGGACAAGGCGAGTGATTCGAGTCGCAGGGTTGGGATAGCAGCGATGGTTCGTGTTCGTGAGGATGCCGCTTTGAAGCCTTTCATTGGAAAGCACTTTTTCCACTACCATCCACAGAACTGCGACCAAGTGGCTCTTTTCAAGACAAAGAATCTCAAGGAGACGTGGGGCAAGTCGCACGATTTCTACACATACGTCTTTAGAGAGTTCGCAAAATATCTAAAGGGTGCGGCCGATACGGATTATGTCGCTGCGTGCGTTGCTGCCCGGATTGCGATTGAAAAGCATGCATTCGACCAGCTTGAGCCAACCGACAAAACAAGGTTCACAGATGAGTTTGTTAAGGGGACCTTTGAGAAACTGGATTTTGTTGAGCAACTCGGGATGAAGGTTCCCGATTTACACCGCATCTTGGGTCTGCTCTACAACGACATGCTGCATCATAAGGAGCAGTTTGATTACATTTCGGCGATCGTTTCGAAAATGAAGAATCCGGCGATCCGCGGGATGATGATTGAACTCCCAGTTCCCACCTCATTCTAGACTTCAGCAGAAAACCATGAGCCTCAACGAATCCATCGTCGAAGACGCCGCCCTCAAATGGTTCCTCTTTCGTTCCGCTCCGCTGAACTACGGCGGACAGGTCGGGGAGCAATGTCGCGTTGCTCCAACCCTCATCCCGGCCTTCTCCCAGCGGGAGAAGGGGAAAGAACGCGAGGCCATCCGGCGGCTGAACCCGGAAATTTTCTCCCTCTCCTTCGGACTCCTGCTCCATCTGGCCGTCGCGGGACTGACGAAGTTGCTGATCCGGGAAGTGAGCGGGGCGGAGACCCTTTTCAAAAGCCTATGAACATTCACCGCGAACTCATTAACATTTACTGCGATGAAAGCTGCCATCTGGAGCGCGATGGCGAGCCGGTCATGCTGCTCGGCGCGATTTCCTGTCCCGACGACGCGGTTAAGCAGGCGCACCGGGAGATTCTGGATATCATGCGGAAGCACCGCGCGGCGTGGGAGCTGAAGTGGGTTAAGGTGAACCGGCCACGCATCGCCTTCTACAAGGAGCTGGTGGACTACTTCTTCGACAATCCGAAGCTGAAGTTCCGCGCATGGGTGGTGGAGAACAAGGCGGCGCTGAACCACGAGTATTTCAATCAGGGCAGCCACGACTCGTTCTACTACAAGATGTATTTCTACATGCTGAAGCCGCTGCTACAGCGCCCGAACCGCTACCACATCTACCTCGACAAGAAGGACACAAGGAGCGCGACGAAGGTGAAGGAACTGGGAGAGGTCTTGAAGAGTGCGAATCTCGACTGGTCAGGACTGCTCGTCTCCCGCCTCCAGACGGTGGAGTCTCACGACGTGCCGCTGCTGCAACTGGCCGACCTATTGATTGGTGCGCTGGCCTACCGGCATCGTCCGCTGGTGATGAAAGTCGGCGGGGCAAAGCACGAGGTGATGCAGCATGTGGCCAAGCGCTACGGCCGGGATTTGGTGGGGAACACGCCGCCTTGGGAAACCAAGTTCAACTTCTACACCTTCACCCCGCAGAGCACGCCGCAATGAACGGGATCGACTGGCTGCCGGACATGCTGCCCGTGAACCCGTGGAGCGGGAACACGTATGAGGAGCTGTTTGCAGTCTTCCGGCGCGACTTCGTGGCGTCGCAACCGCGTTACCGGGGTCATCACGTCTGGTTTTTCAATGAGATGGATGACGGGAAGGAGGCGATCTTCTGGCACCTGACGGACAAAGGGAAAAAGCCGAACCGCCTGCCCGACACAAATCGGAGCGCACGGTTGAGCTGGATTCGTCCGATGCTGGAGCATTGCCCCGATGCGGAGATTCTCGATTGGGATGTGGACGAGGACGGGGCAACCAAGACTTACGCCTGGCTCAAGAACCACGATTTCGTCGTGATACTCAAGCGGATGACCAACGGAAGCCGCCGACTGCTCACTGCGCATCACCTCGACTACCCGGATATGCGCGCCAAACTCCAAAAGAAGTATGAAAGGCGAATTGGAATCGGAACCTGAAAAAAAGAGGCCCCCGCAATGCGGAGGCCCAACTCTTTCTGCATCCTGGCAGATGAGGTGTAAAGAATGTGCTTGCTTGCCGGCAAACAGTCAAGCCCGCATTCACAATTTTGTCTGTCCCGCATAATTTATGTCCCTCAACGAATCCATCGTCGAAGACGCCGGCCTCGAATGGTTCCTCCTTCGTTCCGCTCCGCTGAACTACGGCGGACAGGTCGGGGAGCAATGTCGCGTTGCTCCAACCCTCATCCCGGCCTTCTCCCAGCGGGAGAAGGGGAAAGAACGCGAGGCCATCCGGCGGCTGAACCCAGCCAATGCCTGCGGCAACCCTCACCCGGCCTCTCCCACGGGGAGAGGAGAGGAGGTGCGGGCAACTATTCGGCAATTCCGAAGAGTTCAAATTGAGAGGAAGACAAAACCATGAGCGACGAACCTTTGCTCAATTCCGCCATCATCCTCTACCAGTCGGAGGATGGCCGCACGCGCGTGCAGTGCCGCTTCGAGGATGAGACGGTGTGGTTGACGCAGAAGCTGATGGCGGAGCTGTTCCAAATCGGAGTCGGCACGGTAAATCACCACTTGAAGGCCATTTTCTCGGAGGGAGAGCTACAGGCTGGGGCAACTATTCGATGTTATCGAATAGTTCAAAATGAGGGTGCCCGGCAAATCACCCGCGAGGTGGAGCACTACAATCTGGACGCCATTCTCGCCGTCGGATTCCGCGTGCGCAGCCATCGGGGCACACAGTTCCGCCAGTGGGCGATCGGGCGCTTGAACGAGTATCTGGTGAAGGGCTTCACCATGGACGACGAGCGGCTGAAAAACCCGCCGGGCAAGGGGCAGAAGGATTATTTCGACGAGCAACTGGAGCGCATCCGCGACATCCGGTCGAGCGAGCGGCGCTTTTACCAGAAGGTGCTGGATATTTACGCGACGAGCGTGGACTACACGCCGAACACGGAGATGTCGCAGCAGTTTTTCGCCACGGTGCAGAACAAGATGCACTGGGCGGCGCACGGGCAGACGGCGGCAGAGGTGATTCATGATCGGGTGGACGCGGAAAAACCCTTCATGGGCCTGCAAACGACGCGGCCCGGCGGCATCATCCGCAAGGAGGACGTTTCCATCGCCAAGAACTACCTGGACGGCGAGGAACTCGACACGCTGAACCGGATCGTGACCGCCTACATCGAATTTGCCGAACTGCGGGCGCTGCAACGCAAGGTGATGACGATGCGCGACTGGATCACGAAACTGGATGAGTTTCTCAAGCTCTCCGAGCACGAGCTACTGGATCACGCGGGGAAAATTTCCGCCGAGCAGGCGAAGATGAAGGCCGAGCTGGAATACGACCGCTACCGGGTCTTCCTCGATTCGCAGCCACGTCTCGTCGATCTCGATTTTGAGAAGGCGGCCTCGAAATTGAAGAATCTGTCGAAGCCGAAGAAGCCCAAACCACCGAAGAAATGAGCAAAGCTGTCGATACTTCACCGCGATTTCGGGATTCAGTTGTAAAGAATTACTTAACAACTGCCACTTTCGCGATGCGTGGGGCGAACGATTCCCTCAATCTCTTGACCACAGCGTGAACCAATTCCAGCCATGAGCCTCAACGAATCCATCGTCGAAGACGCCGCCCTCGAATGGTTCGGGGAACTCGGCTATACGCTCGGGCACGGGCCGCATCTCGCGCCCGGTGAACCGGCGGCGGAGCGGGATTCGTTTTCTGAGGTGGTGCTGGTGGGTCGCTTGCGCGAGGCCATCCGGCAGCTGAACCCGGCCATTCCCAAAAGCCTCACCCTCGCCACCCTGCGCGATCCCGACAGGTCGGGACTGCCGAAGCTGCTGAGCGGGGAGTTGAGCGTGTCGGAGCCTGCCATTACACGTTAAGGTATGTATCCGATTCGCCAAATTGACCGCCTGCAAGCGGAGGACATCGAGTATCTCGGCACGAAGCGGAAATTTTGGTTCACGCTGTAAGCGCAGCGTTATCTTTTCAAAGCAGAGGAGCGAGGCACTGGGGAAGATTGGGCGGAGAAGATCGTGTGTGAACTGGCGGGGCTGCTGGGGATGCCGCATGTCCACTACGAGTTAGCGCATGAATACGAGGGCCAAAGGGCGATACAGCCGGGTGTTGTCTGCCCGACGTTTGTCCCGCGTCCGCTGGTTCTCGTCCTTGGGAACCAGATGCTCCCGATTGTGGATTCGACATACCCCCGCGAGGAGCAAAGGAAATATGGGGTCCAGCAATATACGATTGAGATCGTGGCGAGGATCGTCACCGCATTGAAAATGCCGGGACAAGAATGGACGGCGGGGATTCCCGAAGGGATCGACTCTGCACTCGGCGTGTTCATCGGATACGTGATGCTGGATGCGTGGGTGGCAAATCAAGACCGGCATCACCAGAACTGGGGCGCGACATGGCTGGAACCGAACCTTCGGCTGGCTCCGACTTTCGATCATGGTGCATCGTTGGCGCGCAATCTTTCGGATGAAGAACGCAAAGAGCGACTGACGACGCGGGACAAGAACCGGTCGGTCGCGCAGTTCGCAGCACGAGCGCGGTCGGGGTTTTACGGGTCTGCGCAAGATAAGCAGACGCTTTTTGCGATGGAGGTGTTTCGCAGGTTTGCGGAGCTGGATGGAAACGCGGCGCGAATCTGGCTGGGCAAATTGGCGGGCATCAGCCAAGTTGCAGTGGACTCGATTCTGGCAGAGATTCCGCCGCAACGGATGTCGCCTGTCACACGGGAATTCACGTCAAAACTTTTAATGATCAATCAACAACGGCTTTTGGAGAGCATCCAATCATGAATGCACTACTCGTCGCATCGCGCTCGGCAGACCCAGCCAAGGGAGGGTGGAGTCCCATCGGGCGTCTGGAATTTGAGGACGGAATCTACCGTTTCCTTTATACGCAAGGCGCACGGACCGCGTGTGGGTTTGCGCCATTCAGTGGGATGGAACGGCTGGAAGAAGTTTACGAATCGAGTGAGCTTTTCCCGATTTTTGCGAACCGCCTGCTGCCGAAGTCGCGCCCGGAATATGAGGCATTTTTACGCTGGGGTGGATTTGACCCGGCGAATCCACCTGACCCGATTTCATTTCTCGGTGTGACGGAGGGAATCCGGCGGACGGATATGATTGAGCTTTTCCCTTGTCCCGTGCCGGATGCGGACGGGTGTTACTTGAATAAGTTCTTCCTGCACGGTCTTCGGTATATGCCGGAGAGCGCACGCGCGCGCATCTTGGATCTGACGCCGGATGAGCCGCTTTACTTGATGGCAGACTTGCTAAACCCGGCGGATGCAAATGCGGTGGCGCTTCGGACAACGACTGGAGATCGGGTGATGCTAGGGTATGTGCCGCGCTACCTTGCGCACGATGTGTGGCGGATTTTCCAAGAATGCAGCCCGGACTTTATTCATGTTTTCGTGCACCGCGTGAACCGCGATGCACCGCTCCAGCAGCGCTTGTTGTGCCGGATGCAATCGTGCTGGCCCGACGATTTCCAGCCGTGCAGCGGTCATGAATTTCAACCGATCGCGGCGGGAGTTGCTGCACGCTGCGGAGTGTAGGACGAACTAATGGCTGCGAACCTGTTCGAGAATGACGTGGAGCTTGCGGCGCTCGATTGGTTCCAAGGGTTGGGCTATACCATTGGCCATGGGCCTCACATCGCGCCGGGTGAGGCTTCAGCGGAGAGGCAATCTTTTGGCGAGGTGGTGCTGGTGGGCCGTTTGCGCGAGGCCATCCGGCGGCTGAACCCGGCCATTCCCGAGGAGGCGCGGGAGGAGGCGTTGCGCAAGGTCCTGCGGGTGGGGACGCCTTCGTTCACGCAGACGAACCGCGCCTTTCACCGGATGCTGCGGGATGGCGTCGATGTCGAATACCCGCGTGGCGACGGGACGATCAAAGGTGACAAGGTTCTTCTCGTCGATTTTACAGATGTGCGGGCGAACGATTGGCTGGCGGTGAATCAGTTCACGGTGATCGAGGGGCAGCACAACCGGCGGCCGGACATCGTGGTTTTCGTCAACGGACTGCCGCTGGGCCTGATCGAGCTGAAGAACGCGAGCGATGAAGACGCGACGATCTGGAGCGCCTACGCGCAACTGCAAACCTACAAGGCGGAGATTGCCTCGCTGCTGCATTACAACGCGGCGCTGGTGGTATCAGACGGTTTGCAGGCGCGCATGGGCTCCGTGACGGCGAACCAGGAGTGGTTCAAAGTCTGGCGCACGATTGACGGCGAGGGCGACGCGCCGAAGACGGCGCTGGAACTGGAGGTGCTGGTGCGCGGGGTGTTCGAGCGGCAGCGGTTCCTCGACCTGCTGCACCATTTTATTGTCTTCGAGGAAGACCCGGACTCGGGCGCGCTGCACAAGATCATCGCGGGCTACCATCAGTTCCACGCGGTGAATGCGGCGGTGGAGGAAACGGTGCGCGCCAGTGGGATGACCGAGGCCGGCAGCGTGCTGCGCGAGGAGTCGGGCACTTACTGGTCTGGGCGTCAGCGCGGCGGCAAACCGGGCGACCGTCGCGCAGGCGTGGTCTGGCACACGCAGGGCAGCGGCAAGAGTTTCTCCATGCTCTTCTTCGCTGCGCGCGTGGTGCGGCATCCGGCGATGCAAAACCCAACGCTGGTGGTGCTGACCGACCGCAACGATCTCGACGACCAGCTTTTCGGCCAGTTCCAACGCTGCGCGGACATCCTCGGCCAGACGCCGTTGCAGGCCAGCGGGCGCGAGCATTTGCGCGAGCTGCTAAACCGGGCCAGCGGCGGCGTGGTGTTCACGACCATTCATAAGTTTGCGGCAGAGAAGGGCGAACTAATGCCCGAGCTGAGCGCGCGGCAGAACATCGTCGTGATCGCGGATGAAGCGCACCGCAGCCAGTATGGATTCGGCGGCAAGGTGAATACTCAGACCGGCGAGATGTCCTACGGCTTTGCCAGCAACTTGCGCGATGCCTTGCCGAATGCCTCGTTCATCGGCTTCACCGGCACGCCCATCGAGAAGACCGACGCGAACACGCGGGCGGTCTTTGGCGAATACATTTCCATCTACGACATCCAGCGCGCCGTCGCCGACAAGGCTACGGTGCCGATCTATTACGAGAGCCGCATTTCCAAGCTCAGCCTGAACGCCGCCGAGTTGCCGAAGCTGGACTCGGAGTTTGAGGAAATCACGGAAGGCGAGGAACTGACGAAGAAGGAAAAGCTCAAAACGAAGTGGGCCGCGCTGGAGGCGCTGGTGGGCGATCCGAAACGCATCGCGCTCGTGGCCGCCGATCTGGTGGCGCATTTCGAGAAGCGCGTGGAGGCGATGGACGGCAAGGCGATGATCGTTTGCATGAGCCGCCGCATCTGCGTGGACCTCTACAACGCGCTCATCAAGTTGCGGCCTGAGTGGGAAGCGGAGACGCTGAAAGTGGTCATGACAGGCAGCGCTGAAGATGGCCCCGATTGGCAGAAGCACATCCGCAGCAAGGACGCCCGGCGCAAACTGGCGAACCGTTTCAAGGACGCCAAGGACCCGTTCAAGATCGTGATCGTGCGCGACATGTGGCTGACCGGTTTCGACGCGCCCTGCCTGCACACGATGTATGCCGACAAGCCGATGCAGGGCCACGGCCTCATGCAGGCCATCGCCCGCGTGAATCGCGTCTTCCGCGACAAGCCCGGCGGGCTCGTGGTGGATTACCTCGGCCTCGCCGATCAGCTTAAGAAGGCGCTGATCACCTACACCGAGAGCGGCGGTCAAGGGAACCCGACCTTCGACACCGCCCAAGCCATCGCCGTGATGCTGGAGAAACACGGCATCGCCTGCGACATGATGCACAATTTCGACTGGGACAAGTGGACCAGCGGCACACCGACCGAGCGCCTGCAACTGATCCCCGCCGGCCAGGAGCACATCCTCGAACAGGAGGACGGCAAGAAACGCTGGGTGCAGGTGGTGACGGAACTTTCCCGCGCCTTCGCCCTCTGCGCCGCCAGCGATGAAGCCACCGCGATCCGCGACGACGTGAGCTTCTTCCAAGCCCTACAAGCCGCGATGAACAAGCAGAGCAGCCAGAACCGCAAGACGCCCGAGCAGATCGACGCCGCCATCCGCCAGCTCGTGAGCAAGGCCATCACCACCGAGGGCCAGGTGATCGACGTCTTCACCGCCGCCGGATTGCCCAAGCCGGACATCAGCATCCTAAGCGATCAGTTCCTCGCCGAAGTGCGCGGCCTCAAGCACAAGAACGTTGCCGCCGAACTGCTGGAGAAGCTGCTCAAGGATGAACTCAAGGTCCGCTCGAAGCGCAACCTCGTGCAGAGCCAAATCTTCAGCGAGAAGCTCAAGAAGACGCTCAACGCCTATCACAACCGCGCCATCAGCACGATGCAGGTCATCGAAGAGCTGATCAAACTCGCCAAGGACCTCGACGCCGCCACTAAGCGCGGCGAAGACATGGGACTAACGGATGACGAGATTGCCTTCTATGATGCGCTCGCTTCCAACGACAGCGCCGTGCAAGCAATGGGCGACGATAAACTGAAGCTCATCGCGGCGGAGCTAATTACCCAAGTGAAGAAGAGCGTGACCATCGATTGGACTCTCCGTGAAAGCGCCCGCGCCAAAATCAAAGTGATGGTGAAACGCATCCTCAACAAACACGGCTACCCGCCGGATTTGCAGGAAGAGGCTGTCCGGACAGTTCTTCAACAGGCCGAATTGCTCTGTGCGGATTCTTTCTGAACATCTCTCAAGGTAGTGCAAGCGCGGTGTCATCCACCGGAGCGACAGATCCATTGAAAAACCAAGCCAAGCGCTTGGGTGTGTGGACCGGCTTCGGAGGTGTATTTGCCGCCCATGAGGCACCAACGGCACGGGGATGGAGGGCGTCGGCGTCGGAGAATCCCCAGGCTTGTGATGGTATGTTCGCCAGTCTGAGCGGTTGATTGGATGGAGAGGTGGCGAGGTTGCCCCATGGAACGAGTATTTGATCGGCATCAGCGATGCTCATGTTCAGCACATAGGTTCTTGCGGAATCGAGAAACGATGCACTCACGGCCTTGCGGTAGGCGGATGGGACGAAGAGGGTTTCGACTTTTGGCGCGGTGGGAGTGGGAATGCCGAGATAAGGAGCCAACTCGCGCACGAGTCGCCCGCTGCGTGTAGGATCGAATTGTGCCAACTGGCCGGGCCAGAGCGGGCCGGGGAGTTTGCCATCATTGTCAGCGGCGAAAAGTGTGATTCCAGTCCCGATTTGCCGCATGTTGGAGAGCGCCTTCGAGCGGTCGGAGGAGGCTCCGAGTTTTGAAAGGCCGCCGAGCGAGAGCGCGGCAAGGATGCCTATTATTGCCAAGACAACGAGCAACTCCACGAGTGTGAAGGCTTCGCGCAGCGTTCTCACTGCGCTGGCAGCAACCGCACGATGCGGTCGGGTTGGTTGAGAACGATGTAAAGGAAGCCATCGGGACCGGTGCGCACATCGCGGATGCGGCCGAGACCGGAAAGCAGAATCTCATCGGCGACGACTTTTCCATCTTGGACCCGGATGCGGTGAAGTTCGCCGCGCAGGCCGCCGGCGAAGAAGTCATATTTCCAGTTGGGAAATTTGTCGCCCGTGTAGCAGGTGAGGCCGCAGGCGGCGATCGAAGGCGTCCAGTCTAGGAGCGGTTGTTCCATGCCCTCCTTCTCCGTAAGCCCTGTCAGTGGGCTGCCATCATAGTTCATGCCGTGCGAAATGACCGGCCAACCGTAGTTTGCCCCTTTGCGAATGAGGTTGAACTCGTCGCCGCCGCGTGGGCCGTGCTCGGTGGCGTAGATGGCCTGGTCGCGCGGGTCGATGGCGAGGCCCTGTGGATTCCTGTGACCATAGCTCCAGATGCCAGGAATGGCGTTTTTGTCGGCAGCGAACGGATTGTCCTGCGGGATGCTGCCGTCAGGAAAAACTCGGTATATTTTGCCATTCGGGCGCGAGATGTCTTGAGCCTGCAGCATGCCGCCGCGCTCGCCAACGATGAAATAGAGATACCCGCTGTCGAAAACCATTCGCGCGCCGAAATGCACACCGTTGGATGTGTAAAAATCCGGCGCTGATTGAAAAATGACCTCTTCGTCAGTCCATGTGTGATCGCGAATGCGGCCGCGCACGATCTTGAGCATGGCGCGCATTTTCTCCCCTTCGAGCGGATCCGCAAAAGCCAAGTAAATCCAGCCATCTTTCGCGAAGTCGGGGGATGCGGCGACATCCAGCATTCCGCCCTGCCCCAATTCGATCGCGCGAGGTGTCCCTGCAATCGGCTCGGGCAGAAGGTTTCCATCAGCATCGATGACCCGCAGCGCACCCGGGCGTTCGGTCACGAGGCGGCGTCCATCGGGCAGAAAAGCAAGGCTCCAAGGCGTTTTGAGACCGCTATCGATGACGGTTTCTACCTTGTAGTCGTGCTCGAGGGATTTGACGGCACCGCCTTCTTTGGGTTTGGGAGGTGGCGAGGATTGGATTTTAGTGGACTTTTCCTTTTCCCGTAGAAAAACCACGAGCGAACGAATCTGCTCGGCGGAGAGGGTTTTCTCAAAGGCAGGCATGCCGAGGTCCGGCAGACCTTGAGAGATCACGCGCGTAATTTCTGCATCCGTGCCGCCGTGCTTCCACAAGCCATCGGCAAGGTTTCCTCCGAGCCCGCCCTCCAATTTTGAGCCATGGCAGGAGGCGCAGCTTTCGAGATAGAGTTCGTTGGCCTTGTCAGGCCTTGCAGGAAGTCCGGTGACAGGAAACGCCGCTAGTGCCAGACAGGCTGCAAAGCACGCTGAGCGCCCCGTTTTCATGGTCAAACGAAGGACTAACCTCCGGCGATGGCTGGAACGATGCTGATCTCGTCGCCTTCCTTCACGGGAGTGGCTTTTTCCTCCAGGAAGCGGATGTCCTCGTCGTTGACGAAGATATTCACGAAGCGGCGAACATTGCCGCTCTCGTCGCAGATACGCTCGAAGAGACCGGGGTAGATGGCGTTGAGGTTTGTGAGGATTTCGCCGATGTTTGCGCCGGTGGCGGGGACGAGTTCCTGCTCATTGGTGAGCTTGCGGAGGGGGGCTGGGATGCGGACTTGGATGGGCATGGTGAGGAGTTTTAAGTTTTAAGGATTAAGTTTTAAGTGGAGTGGTTGTGGAGATTTTTTGTCTTGGGTGTTAGCTCTTCGGTTGGTGAGTCTTAAAGCTTACAAACTTAAGACTTAAAACTTCCCTCCAGGACCGCTGCGTCGTTGGCGATGAGGGCTTCGAATTCGCGGAGGCTCGGGTTGATGACGCGGGGTTCGCCGCAGTGGCCGTGGATGGCTTCTTGGGTTTTGAGGCCGTGGCCGGTGATGCAGAGGACAATGCTCTCGTTGCGCGGAATTTTTCCGCTTTCGATGAGCTTGCGGGCGCAGGCGACGGTGACGCCTCCAGCAGTTTCGGCAAAAATGCCGGCGTATTCGGCGAGGTCGCGGATGCCACGAATCACTTCCTCATCCGAACAGTCGTCGGCACTGCCGCCGGTTTCGTTCATGCTGCGGATGGCGTAGTAGCCGTCCGCCGGAGTGCCGATGGCGAGGGATTTCACAATCGTGTCCGGTTTTGAGACGGGCTTGACGATATCGCTGTTTTTCTTCTTCGCCTCGGAGATCGGGGAGCATCCGCTGGCCTGTGCGCCGTGGACGGAGAAGGGTTGCTCGTCGAGGACGCCGATTTTGATAAATTCTTTGTAGGCCTTGTGGATCTTGGTGAGGAGCGAGCCGCTGGCCATCGGGATGACGGTGTGGCGCGGGAGTTTCCAGCCGAGTTGCTCGGCAATTTCGAAGCCCATGCTCTTGGATCCCTCGGCGTAGTAGGGGCGGAGGTTCACATTCACAAAGCCCCAGCCGTATTTCCCAGCGATCTCGGAGCAGAGGCGGTTCACCTGATCATAGGCGCCTTCGATGCCGATGACCTGTGTGCCGTAAACAAGCGAGCCGACAATTTTGCTCTTCTCCAAATTCGCGGGGATGAGGACATAGCTCGTGAGACCTGCGGCGGCGGCATTAGCTGCCACGGCGTTCGCGAGGTTTCCGGTGGAGGCGCAGGCGACTACTTTGAAGCCCAGCTCGCAGGCGCGGCTGAGTGCGACGGAGACAACTCGGTCTTTAAAGGACAGGGTGGGGTAGTTCACCGTGTCGTTCTTGATATAAAGCTCTTCCACACCGAGGTGCTTCGCGAGGCGGTCGGCCCTGACAAGCGGGGTGAAACCAACCTGCGCCCCGACGGTAGGCTCGCCATCGATCGGCAGCAATTCGCGGTAGCGCCACATCGTCTGCGGGCGTGAGGCGATGACCTCGCGGTTGATGTGCTTCGCAATGAGGTCGTAGTCGTAAGCGGCTTCAAGGGGGCCGAAATCAAACTCGCAGATGTGAATCGCCTCCTTGGGATACAGTCGACCGCACTCCCGGCATTTCAGGTTCGAAAAAAATGTCTGTTGTTCGCTCATGTTCGGAATTTTCTTTCCTCAACGAGAGTGGACGAGTGACGGGACACCTGCGGATTGGCAACTATCCCTCTCATCTTTCCCGGTTCAGCGCTTTCACGCCTGCCGAGCTGGATTTGGCACCTGGTCCTGGGTGGGATGTTTACACATCACACTTCAGCGGTTGCCGTGGCTTCATAGGGCCAGTCCCTCTGCCACTCTCGATAAGATGGGGAAGTATTTGGCGTCGGCTCGGGTTTTCGTCAAGGGGAAATTTTCAGCGCCGTTGCTATGGGCGCATCTCCGATAGTTGCAAAAAATCAGTTCCACAGGAACTCCAGGGTGTCGTTTTTGAGCGCGACGTCGATGGCGAGCATGTGAGCCAGACCACGAGGAGACCAAAACTGGCCGCGAC